>CAZADJ010000103.1:0-4518 GCA_964483845.1 uncultured Actinomycetota bacterium
CACCGTCGCACCTCCGCGACCGTCGTCCGTCGTCCCCGTCGGCACGCGAGGCTAGTGAGCGTGGCCGCACCCGAGCACACCTCACGGTGCGACCGTCTCCGCCGGTCGGTTCCTACGGTCCGCCCGGTCGGATGGGGCACGCGTCCCCGCCGTCTGGCACGCTTGCGGTGACACTGCCGTGCGCACGCGGACCGCACGAGATCAGCGCCCCGCCCGCGACCGCCGACGGAGAGGAGCTCTCCGTGAGCGATGATCGCCCCGAGGTCCACCTGCGCATGCTCCACGGGGGTGACGCCCCGTGGATGGTCGCGCTCGACGAGGCGGGCTACGGCGACGTCCCCACCTACGGGTGGGTCGAAGGCAAGCTCGCCGCCGAGCTCGACGAGGGCGTCTGGGCGAGCGAGGACCAGGTCGGCTGGGCCGTGATCGTCGACGGGGAGCCCGCCGGCGTCGCCTTCGCCCGGTCCCTCACCAGCGGCGACGGGGTCCTGGACATCCGACTGTCCGAGGACGTGCGGGGTCGGGGCGTCGGCCGGGAGGTGCTGCGCCAGCTCGCCGACCACCACTTCGCCGACAACCCCGACCTGCGGCGGGTCGAGGGGCGCACCCACGAGGACAACGTGCCGATGCAGCGGGCGTTCAACGCCGCGGGCTTCCGCATGGAGGCCCGCTACCGCGACACGATGGAGCTCGCCGACGGCAGCTACGCCTCGGAGTGGGGCTACGCGCTCACCCGCAGCGACTGGGAGGCCGGGGAACACCGCAAGGACGACGACGGCTACGACCTCCACGGCCTCACGTTCGTCCTCGACTCGGAGGCCACCGACGACCGGGACATGGCGCGCGGCGCCGTGGCCAAGTTCCTGCAGGAGCGGCACCGCGTGCTGATCCGTTACGACGGCGGCAAGGCCACCGACGGCGAGGGGGCCGGCATCCTGCACGGCGACTCGCTGAAGTTCCGCTTCCTGCACATCTGGGATCACCGTGAGACGGTGCTCGGCTGGGTCGCGGCGCACGTCCAGCGACGCGGCGACGGCCGCCTCGAGCTGATCGGCGAGTTCGAGAGCGACGACGGTCGGCGCAGCGGCACGCAGGTCTGGGTCGAGCGCACGTGACCCCGCCGCGACGTCCCTGAGGCGGTCTACCCCGTGACGAGTGGGCACCGGACCGTGTTCCACGGCGGGACCGTCTGGACCGGGGACCCGCCGGGCCCGGCCCGAGGCTGGGTCGCCGTGCGTGACGGGTCCGTCGAGGCTGTCGGTGCCGACCCGGTGCCTCCCGCTGACGTCACCCAGGGAGCCGCGGAGGTCGACCTCGGCGGCGGACACCTGATCCCGGCGTTCAGCGACCCGCACACCCACGTCCTGTACGCGGCGATGCGGCCGCTCGTCCACGACGGGGGTCGGCTGCGCTCCCGCGCCGAGGCGGTCGCCGCTGTCCGGGACGCTGCCGCGCGCACGCCTGACGGTGCCTGGATCCTGTTCCTCGGCGTCGACCACCGGTCGTGGGACCCACCGGCGAGGCCCACGCGGTCCGAGCTCGACGCCGCCGCCGGTGACCGCCCGGTCCTGCTCGCCGACGAGACGATCCACGAGGGGGTCGCCAACAGCGCCGCCCTCCGGGCGAGCGGCGTCGCGTGGCTGCCCGACGCGCACGGCGACATCGACCGCGACCGGCGCGGTCGCCCGACCGGACTCGTGTGGGAGCGCGCGTTCGGACGGGTCATGCGGCCGGCCCTGCGATCGGTCGTGGATGAGGCCGACGCGACCGACCCGCTCGAGGCGCTGCGCGCCCTGATCGAGGAGCTCCTCGGCCACGGGGTCGTGCGCATCCACGAGGGAGCGGTCCCACCCGACCTGGTGCCGCTGCTCGAGGAGCTCCGCGCGAGCACCCCGATGGAGATCTCGTGGTCGCTCACCGCACCGATCGGCACCTACGAGCCACCGGCACTGCTCGAGGACATCCTCGACGTCCCGACGGGTGACGCGCCGCGCTGGGTGAAGCTGTTCGCCGACGGCGGACACCGCTGCGCCGTCACGATGCCGTTGCGGGCGGCGCTCGGTGGCGCCGTGGGCGCCCTCCGGCGGACCGTCGCGCGGCGCGACACCGCGTTCCTCGCGCCGCTCACCGAGCGTCGCACCACGCTGCGGGGATCCGACGTCGCCGCGGGTCAGGAGCTGCGCTTCACCGACGACCAGCTCGTCGCGCTGCTGCGCCGCTGCGAGGAGGTCGGCGTCCGCCCCCGGGTGCACGCCGTCGGCGATCTCGCCGCGACCCAGGTCGTGCGCTGCGCCCAGCGGGCCGGCATCAGCGTCCCGTGGAGTCTCGAGCACGCCATGCTCCTCCGCGACCGGGATCCGGAGCGGATCGCGGCAGCGCACGTCGTCAACGTCCAGCCGCGCCTGCTCCCCGACTACGCACCGGCCGTCGAGGAGGTCGGGGCCGACGACGCGGTGAGCGTCGTCCCGATCTCCTCCCTCCACCGGGCCGGGGCGCGGCTCGCGATCAGCTCGGACGATCCGAACGACACCGTCCCCCCGCTGGACAGCCTCCGGATCGCGGTGACCCGGCGGCTGCCCGACGGCTCCGTCCACGACCCCGACGAGGCCGCGCCACGGTCGGTCGCGCTGCGCGCCGCGACCATCGGCGCGGTGGTGGCGATGGATCGCGACGTCGACGTCGCGATCGCCCCGGGGTCGCGCGCCGATCTCGCGGTCCTCTCCGGTGACCCGTTCACGCCCGGGACGGAGGTGCTCCAGACCTGGGTCCGCGGCGACCGCGTGCACCCGGGTGGTTGACGGTCCGGCGACGGAGGCAACCGTGACGGGGGCCGCGACGTCGTACCGGGAGACAGGGGCGGAGGGACCGGGATGGACCGTGTGATCGTCGTCGTGCTCGCGGGACTGCTCGTCTCGTGCGGGCCGCTCACGGACGGGGTGCTCGGGCCGCGGGGCGCGCCCCTGCCCGAGCCGACCACGGAGCCACGCACGGAGCACCTCGACGACGGCGCCATGGTGCGGATGTGGCCCCGGTCGGCGCGGGTCGAGGAAGGGGTGGCCTACCGCATGGCCACGTACACGCACTGCGGTCTGGACTATGCCTTGGACTTCGACGGGAGCTTCTGGGAGGTCGTCTCCGGGCCCACGGATCGGCGTACCTCCCTGGACGATCCCGAGGACGAGGGGACGATCACGCTGGTCGAGACCGACCGCGCCGTGTACGAGAGCTCCACCGGAGCGCAGTTCGAACTGCGCCGCACCGACGGTCCGCGCGAGGTGCACGTCTGCGAGTGACCCCTCGTCGAGCACCGGGACACGGTGGGTTGGTTCGCCCGGGGTGGTTGCCCGCCGGGCCGCCCGCCCGTACGGTCGCGCCGCACCACAACATGTTGTGGGAGGTGTCCCGGTGCGGTGTCCGTCCTGCGGTGAGGACCAGGACCGTGTCGTCGACTCACGAGCGGCCGACGCCGGCGTCTCGGTACGCCGTCGACGGGAGTGTCAGCAGTGCGGCATGCGCTACACGACCTTCGAGCGCATCGAGTTCCCCGATCTGACCGTCCGCAAGCGCAGCGGCGCGACCGAGCCGTTCGACCGCGGCAAGGTCCGGGAGGGGATCGCGCGGGCGGCGAAGGGCCGCGTCGACGGGGAGGCGCTGGACCGGGCGCTCGCCGCGGTGGAGACCGCGCTCCGTTCCAACGGCAGCCGCGAGGTGACGACCGAGCAGGTCGGCCTCCAGGTGCTCGCGCAGCTGCGTGACCTCGACGACGTCGCCTACGTCCGCTTCGCCTCGGTCTACAAGGACTTCCAGGGACCCGAGGACTTCGAGAAGGAGCTGAAGTCCCTGCGCAAGGAGGCGCCGCCGAAGACGCCGGGCTGACCGGTGGACGACCCTCAGCCCTCCGCGGCCGGGAGCAGGACCACCGTCCACGGGCGCACCGGACCGTCGAACCCGTTGAGGCGCTCGATCTGCTCGAGGTAGGCCCGCGGGTCGGTGTCCGGCGGAGCGTGGCCGACGGCGACGTCCCAGAGCGTCTGGCCGGGCTCCACCGTCGCGGTCGCGACCGCCTGCGGCGACGACGCCTGCACGGCCGGCGCGACCGTGACCGCGCCGGCGAGCAGCGCGGAGCCGAGCACCACGGCAGCGAGGATCGCGGCGACGCCGAGCCACCGCCGCCGGCGCGCGCGGGCGAGGGCACCGCCCTCGATGACGCGCAGCGCCGGCCTCCCCCGCTCCACGGGACGCGTCCGCTGGTGCTCCGTCGAGCGGTCCGTCCCCGCGCTCGTCGCCGACACCGCCATGATCGTCTCCTCGCCGTCGTCTCCGCTGCTCCCGGTGTCCGATGACGCTATGAGGGGGGTGTGACACCGGTCCCCGTCCACCCTCCCCGTACGCTTGTTCGGGGAACGCCTGTTCGTATGGTGGCCGAACACCTGTTCCGTGTCAAGTGGCGAACAGGTGTTTGCTCGTCGCGCCTCGGTCCGCTAGCGTGCCGAACGCACGTTCGCGGCGGACGAGGAC
>CAZADJ010000103.1:4618-9043 GCA_964483845.1 uncultured Actinomycetota bacterium
GGCGGGCGAGGACAGGCGGGCGAGGACAGGAGGCGGGCCATGGTGCCGGCACGTGACGAGCTGACCGAACGACAGCGACGGATCCTCGAGGTGATCCACGGCTACCTCGACGAGCACGGCTACCCCCCGTCGGTGCGCGAGATCGGCGAGGAGGTCGGCCTGTCGTCGCCCTCCTCGGTCCACGGGCAGCTCGAGACCCTCGAGTCGAAGGGGTTCCTACGTCGGGACCTGTCGAAGCCGCGCGCGCTCGAGCTCCGCCTCGACCGCGACACGGACCTCGAGGTGCGGCCCGCGCCGACACGCAACGTGCCGCTGGTCGGTGACATCGCCGCCGGTGGTCCGATCGTCGCCGAGGAACGGGTCGAGTCGCTCGTCACGCTCCCCCGCGACCTGGTCGGCGAGGGGGACCTGTTCATGCTCCGGGTCCGCGGCGAGTCCATGATCGACGCTGGCGTGCTCCCCGACGACCTCGTCGTGGTCCGCCAGCAGCCGACCGTCGAGCAGGGAGACATGTGCGCGGCGCTGATCGACGGGGAGGCGACGGTGAAGTTCTTCCGTCGGGACCGCTCCGGCGATGTGTTCCTCGACCCCGCGAACGAGTCCTACGAGCCGATCCCGGTCGCGGCCGACCAGGACGTGCGCGTGATGGGCAAGGTCGTCGCGGTGCTCCGCAGCGTCTGACGCCCCCGCGGGCTCAGGCCACGAAGTCCGAAGAGCCGCCCGCGGGCGCGGGTCGGATCCCCCCGTGGAAGCGCGGGCGTCCGACCCGCTACGGGCGGCAGCTCACCATGCACGGCACCAGCGGGTCCCCGTCGTCCCCGTCATCGTCGTCGCGGCGGCGGTCATCCTCGTCCGGAGCGGACCGGAAGTACGGCACGAGCTCAGCGAGCTCCTCGGTCGTCGGGGCGGACGCGACCTGGCTGGAGTAGTAGCGGCCGCCGACCTGCCACAGCGCGAAGACCTCGGCGAAGTCACCGGAGCCGGTGGCACGGTCCTCGCACCGCGAACAGGGCCACCACTCCACGGAGCGGTCGAAACCACGTCGTTCGGCCCACTGCGAGCGTCGCTCCCCGGTCATGTGGACGACATCGACGGCGTGGCCGATCTCGTGCGCGAGATCGTGGACGGTACGAGCCACGGGATCGCCGAGCCGGACGTAGAGCTCGATCCGCCGCTCCTCGGGGAAGGTCATGCCGCGCACACCCCGACGTGGCGGCCGGAAGCGGATCTCGAAGCCCAGCTGCTCCCACGGGTAGTCGATGCGCGCGAGCGCGGCCGCACCGCGGTCGTCGATCGTCTCGACCCGCCGCTCCGCCGAGGGAGGGTCGGGCCGCTCCTCCGCCCGCTCGGTCGCCGACGCGTCGGCGACCGCCCGCTCGGCGACGTCGCCGACCGCGTCCTCGGAGTCACGGGGTCGTTCGGCCCAGCCGTCAGCGGTCGAGCCGGTGGCAGGGAAGGGATCCGCGTCGCCCACGACCTCGTCGACGACGACCGGTGCCGCGGACGGGGCCGGTGCGGCGCTGAGCGCGATGGTCGCGACGTCGGCCGCGAGGATCACCGCCGCGAGCAGCGCGACGACGGAGGACCAGCCACGGCGGTCGCGTCGTGCCGTCGGTGCCACTCGCCGCCCTCACCGTCTCCGCGGTCGGCTCCGCTCCACGTGGACTTCGACGGCGGCGGTGATCAGTCCTCCCAGCTCTCCGACTCCGGCGCGAACGGGTCGGGGTCGAGCAGGTCACGCATGGCGAGCGCGACGTCCTCGTGCACGGTCGCGACCAGCTGGGTGCCGAGCTCGCTGTACGTCTGCTGGTGGACCTCCCCGTTCGTGTGCGCGAGGTTCACCAGCTCGGTGCGGTCGAACGGGATGGTCACCTCGACGCGGTAGCGTCGGTCGGGCAGTCGCAGCGCGATCGCGTCCGTCAGCGACTCGAAGCCGTGTCCCGTCCACGCGGAGACGACCGACGGTGGGTGGCCGTCCTTCCCGAGGGTGCGAGCGAGCCGCTCGAGCTCCGCCGGGTCGGCCGCGTCCGCCTTGTTCAGCACGATGTGCTCGGGGACGTCCTCCGCGCCGACCTCGGCGAGCACGTCGCGCACGGCCTCGATCTGCTCGACGGCGTCGTCCCGGCTCGCGTCGACCACGTGGAGGAGGAGGTCCGCCCGGGCCGACTCCTCGAGGGTCGACTTGAAGGCCTCGACGAGCCCGTGCGGCAGCTTGCGAACGAACCCCACGGTGTCGGTGGCGACGATGTCGCGTCCGTCGGGCAGCGACAGCTGTCGCGCCGTCGTGTCCAGCGTCGCGAAGAGCTGATCGCGGACCACCACGCTCGCGCCGGTCAGGCGGTTGAGCACGGAGGACTTCCCGGCGTTCGTGTAGCCGACCAGCGCCACGATCGGGACGCGGTTCTCCTCGCGCTCCTTCGACTTCGTGCGGCGCACCTTCTCGAAGGAGGCGAGATCGTCCTTCAGGCGGCGGATGCGCCGGTGGATGCGACGCCGGTCGACCTCGAGCTGGGTCTCGCCCGGGCCACGCCCACCGATCCCCGCCCCGCCGGCGGCACGACCACCCGCCTGGCGGGAGAGCGCATCACCCCACCCCCGCAGTCGCGGCAACAGGTAGTTGAGCTGTGCGAGCTCCACCTGTGTCTTGCCCTCACGGGAGGTGGCGTGCTGGGCGAAGATGTCGAGTATCACGATGGTCCGATCGAGCACCTTCTGCTCGATGCGCTCCTCGAGGGTGCGCTGCTGCGCGGGACTGAGCTCGTCGTCGAAGATCACCGCGTCGGCGCCGACCTCGTCGACGATCGTCCTGAGCTCGTCGACCTTGCCCTTGCCGATGTAGGTGGAGGGGTCCGGCGCGACGCGCCGCTGCACCACGGAGTCGGCGACCTCCGCGCCGGCGGTCGCCGACAGCGCTTCCAGCTCGTCGAGGCTCGCCTCGACCTGGGCGTCGCTGCGGTCGGGGAGCTGGACACCGACGAGCACGGCTCGCTCGACCGGGCGGAAGACGTCGACGCCCTCTCGGGGGCGTCCCTCCTCGATCACGTCGCGTTGGACCCGCCGCAGATCCGCGCGCGTCAGTGCCTCGTGGTCGCCGCGCGGCGCCCGTTCGTCCGTGGTCAACGCGGTGTCGCCTCCTCGTCGGCGTGCGCCAGCTCCGTCACGTCCGCACCGATCGCGGCGAGCCAGCCGGGGTCGATCTCTCCGGACGCGACCTCGACCGCGTCGCCGGTGAGCGTCACCCCTCCGTCCTCCGAGGGTACGTGACGCACCACGACATCCCCACCGGGGAACCTGAGGCGCGCCTGGTCTTCGAAGCGCCCCAGCTGCTGCCCGGCGACGAGCACCGCGCAGGCGCCCGTCCCGCACGCCGCGGTCTCGCCCACGCCGCGCTCCCAGACCCGCACGGCGGCCCGTCCGCCGCCGGTGAGCTCCACGAACTCGACGTTCGCGCCGCGAGGGAACCGGTCGTGCCGACCGATCGCGGCTCCGAGCTCCGCCACGGGACAACGCTCGACGTCGTCGACCAGCACGACCGCGTGGGGGTTGCCCATCGAGACGGCCGTGAGCTCCACCTGCCGACCGGCGGCGTCCACGATCACGCTCACGGCCTCGGACCCGGGCGCTTCGAAGGGGATCTCCGCCGGCTCGAGGACCGGCGCTCCCATGCCGACCGTCGCGGACGCGACGCGCCCGTCGCCACCACGTCGGACGTGCACCCGCTTCACGCCCGCACGGGTGCGCACCCGCACGACGTCCCCGTCCGGCGTGACCAGCCCCCCGTCGACCACCCGCTTGGCCACGACCCGCACGCCGTTGCCGCACATCTCCGGCCGGGACCCGTCGGCGTTGCGGTGATCCATCACGACGTCCGCGTCGCCGTCGGCCGCCACGATCCGCAGCACCCCGTCGGCGCCGAGACCGCGACGTCTATCGCACAGCGCGACGACGAGATCGTCGGACAGGTCGAGGTGGTCGTCCCAGTCGGGCAGGACGACGAAATCGTTGCCGGTGCCGTGCGCCTTCACGAACCTCATGACCGCGAGGGTACGTCGACGGGCCGGGAACCGGTACGCTCCCCGCTGCTCCCACCCGACGCCGGTCGGCTCCCCCGGTGAGGAGTCCCGTGCTACGCCGCCTCCTCGTCCGCACCGCCATCGTCGCGCTCGTCCTCGTCGTCCTGCTCGTGGTCACCACGGCGTGGCTGGTGCGACGGCCGTTCCCCGGCGTGTCGGGCCGGGCGGTGCTGCCCGGTCTCCACGCGGAGGTCGAGGTGCTGCGTGACCCGTGGGGTGTCCCGCACATCTACGCGAGCGACCCCGAGGACCTCTTCCGTGCCCAGGGCTACGTCCACGCACAGGACCGGTTCTGGCAGATGGAGATGTCGCGACGCATCGGTGCCGGCCGCCTGTCGGAGCTGACCGGACC
>CAZADJ010000104.1:0-8966 GCA_964483845.1 uncultured Actinomycetota bacterium
GTATCGTTCGCAGCCACCGTCCGGACGGACGGTGTCCGCCTGTAGTGGGAGAGAAGAACCGTGGCAGTAGCCGGTCTGAGTCGGCGCACGTTCGCGATCGTGGTGGCCATCGTGCTCGCGATCGTCGCGACCGTCGCCCTCGTGTCGTACATCCGCGGCATCGAGCAGGAAGCAATGCGCGATGTCGAACCCGTCGAGGTGTTCGTCGCCCGGGAAGACATCCCCCAGGGGATGTCCGCCGAGGCGGCGAGCGAGGAGGGCCTGATCGAACGCGAGACGGCCCCCCGCAACCTCGTTCCGGAGGGAGCTATCGGTTCCCTCGACGAGATCCAGGGTCGGGTCGCCACCACCACCATCTTCGAGGGGGAGGTCATCTCCCGCGGGAGGTTCGGTGCGGCCGGTGAGGTCCGTGCGATGCTCCCGATCCCCGAAGATCGTCAGGCGATGTCCTTCGAGGTGGGGATCCCGCCAGGCGTGGCCGGCCTCATCTCGCCCGGGGATACGATCTCGGTCGTCGCTGAACTCGAGGCTGAGACGCCCGAGGTGGACCCCGACGAGGAGGAAGAGGTCGAGCCCGCGGTCGGAGACATCCGGGTCCAGTTCCTCGTCCAGAACGCCTTCGTGGTCAGCGTCGGCCGCCGTGTGGTGCAGACCGAGGACGGCCAGGCCACCGATGAGGTCCAACGGGACCCCAACGTGGTGCTCGTCACCGTCGCGGTCGAGCCCGAGGATGCCGAGAAGCTGACCTACGGGATCCTCAACGGCACGCTGTGGCTCACGTTGCTCCCGGACGACGAACAGCCGGCAGTCACCACGCCAGGGCGTACCATCGAGAACATCTTCGACTAGGAGCCACCCACGTGGTGATCATCGTCGCCGATCCCGATCAGGGGTTCCGCGCCCGCGTCACCGACGCCCTCGAGGGCGTCGGTGAGGTGGTGCAGGCCGCCGGCACCGCCGAGATCCTGAACGTCCTCGATCGTCGGGCGCGTGACGGGGGAGTGGTGGCGCTCGGCCCCGACATCCCGGGCGACCGGGTGTTCGCGCTCGCCGAGCGCATCCAGGAGGCCGCCCCGCGGTTCAACGTCGTGACGCTGGCGACCAACGTCACCTCGGAGCTGCTGCGCGAGGGGATGCGCGCCGGGGTGCGCGACGTGCTGCCCCGCGACTTCGACCGGGACGAGCTGCGCGAGGCCGTGAAGCGCGCCGCGTCACAGATCCGCCCGGAGGCCGCCGACGCGGGGGAACCCCCGAAGCGGCGCGGGCGGATCATCACGATCTTCTCGTCCAAGGGCGGGAGCGGCAAGAGCTTCGTTGCCTCGAACCTCGCTGTGCTGCTGGCCCGCGACACGGAGCGCGACATCGCCCTGGTCGACCTCGACCTCGGATCCGGTGATCTCGCGATCATGTTCCAGATCATGCCGTCCTGGACGATCCACGACGCCGCCGAGAAGATCGAGCGCCTCGACATGGAGGCGCTCGGCGGCTTCATGGCCAAGCACCCCACAGGGGTGCACCTGCTCGCGGCGCCCCCGGAGCCGTCGCTGGCGGAAGCGGTCAGCGGTGAAGCGGTGACCGGGATCCTCGAACTGCTCCGTGACCACTACCCGTTCGTCATCGTCGACGGCCCCCCGTCGTTCACCGATCAGGTGCTGGCGGCGCTCGACGCTACGGACGAGCTCATCCTCGTCACGGGCATGGACGTGCCGAGCATCAAGAACCTGAAACTCGCGCTGCACACCCTCGAGCAGCTGGGGTGGTCGCGGGACCGCACGAGACTCGTCCTGAACCGTGCCGACTCCAAGGTCGGCCTGCGGACGCAGGACGTGGAGAAGAGCCTCGGGACCTCGATCGACGTCGCGATCCCCTCGAGCCGCGATGTGCCGCTCTCCGTGAACGAGGGCCAGCCCATCGTGGCGAAGAACGCGAAGTCGCCCGTGATCGAGTCCCTCCAACAGTTGTCCGACGACATCCGCGACGAGTACGGCGTCCCCGATCAGCAGGACGGGGACGGCGACACGGACGGCGGCCTGCGCCGCTGGTTCCGGCGAGGGTAAGGAGCCCACATGAGCCTCTACGAACGGCTCGCCAAGTCCCGGGAGGCCGACGAGGCCGCCCAGGAGCCCGAGGACGGGCTCAGCCAGACCAAGGCGACCGCGAAGAAGGACGCCGACAAGGCGGTCAAGGACGACCCGCTCGCCCAGATCCGCCGACGGGTGCACCACGAGCTCCTGCAGGCACTCGGCCCGAAGCTCTACGACGAGAACCTCACCGCCGACCAGCTCGAGGTCCGCGTCCGCGAGAAGCTCGGCGACGTGATGCAGGGGGAGACCACCCCGCTGTCCGCCGCCGAGCGCAAGCAGGTCGTCTCCGAGACCATCAACGACATCCTCGGCTACGGCCCGCTGGAGCCGTTCCTCCGTGACCCCGAGGTCACCGAGGTCATGTGCAACAACCACGACAAGATCTACATCGAGCGCAACGGGAAGCTGTTCCAGACGGAGGTGCGCTTCCTCGACGAGGCGCACCTGCGCCGCACGATCGACAAGATCGTCGGCCAGGTCGGCCGCCGCATCGACGAGTCGTCCCCCTACGTCGACGCGCGACTGCCCGACGGGTCGCGTGTCAACGCGGTGATCCCGCCGGTCGCGGTCGACGGTCCGGCGCTCACCGTGCGGAAGTTCTCGGCCGACCCGTACACGGTCGAGGACCTCGTCTCGTTCGACACCATCTCGCCGCAGCTCGCCCAGTTCATCGAGAAGTGCGTCGAGGGGCGGATCAACATCCTCGTCTCCGGTGGGACCGGCGCCGGGAAGACGACGACCCTGAACGTGCTGTCGTCGTTCATCCCGCCGCGCGAGCGCATCATCACCATCGAGGACGCGGCCGAGCTGCAGCTCCAGCAGCCGCACATCGTGCGCATGGAGTACCGCCCGCCGAACATCGAGGGCCGCGGCGAGGTCACGATCCGCGACCTGGTGCGCAACGCGCTGCGCATGCGCCCTGACCGGATCGTCGTCGGTGAGGTCCGCGGCGGCGAGGCGCTCGACATGCTCCAGGCGATGAACACCGGCCACGACGGCTCGATCACCACGATCCACGCGAACTCGCCCCGTGACGTGCTGTCCCGTCTCGAGACCATGGTGCTGATGGCCGGCGTCGAGCTGCCGGTCCGCGCCATCCGCGAGCAGGTCTCCAGCGCGATCCAGCTCATCGTCCACCAGTCGCGCCTCCAGGACGGCTCGCGTCGCATCACCCACGTCACCGAGGTGCTGGGCATGGAGGGGGACGTCATCACCCTCCAGGACCTGTTCCTCTTCGACTACGGGATGGGCGTCGATGACACCGGGCGTTCGCTCGGCCACCTCAAGGCGACCGGCATCCGCCCGAAGTTCGTCGACCGTCTCGAGGACCTCGGCCTGAAGCCCGACCCGCAGCTGTTCCAGCCCGAGCAGATGGTGCGAGGCAAGCGATGACGATCACCCGGCGACTCGCCGTCGCCGCGCTCGCGGGGCTCCTGGCGGCCGTTGCGCTCGCGACGGTCGCGCTGGCCCAGGAGGGCCTCGAGGTCCGCATCCGCGGTGTCGACGCGGAGGACGACGGGACGACCAGCGTCGTGGTCTCCGTCGTCGGTGACGCGGCTGAGGGCCAGATCCTCGCAGCGGACCAGTTCGACGTGACCGAGCAGGGCAGTCCGGTCGAGGTCGTCGACGCCGAGCCCCTCCTCGAGGGCGAAGGCGCCGACGTCCGTGTCGCGCTGGTGATCGACACCAGCGGCAGCATGAGCGGCCAGCCGATGGAGGACACCAAGGCGGCCGCCACCTCGTTCCTCGGCGAGGTCATGGAGCCGGGGGTGCAGGTCGCCCTGATCGCGTTCAGCAGCAGCATCGACCTCCTCGTCGACTTCACCGACGATCAGACGGAGCTCGCAGCAGCGATCGACGACCTCGACGCCGGCGGGGCGACGCCGCTGTACGACGCGGTCGTCTTCGCCGCCGATCAACTGGCCGGCACCTCCGGGCAGGCCAACCTCGTGGTGTTCAGCGACGGCGGTGACACCAACAGCGAGGCCACGCTCGACGGTGCGATCGAAGCGGCACAGGACGCCGAGTCCGAGGTCCTCGTCGTCGCGCTCGACACCGAGGACCTCGATCCGGACGCGCTCGATGCGATGGCGGAGGGCAGCGGCGGACGAGTGCTGACCGCCGTGGACTCCGCAGCACTCGTAGATGCCTTCGGTGAGGTCGCTCAGGAGATCGCCTCCCAGTACGTGGTCCGCTACCAGGGCACTCCGAGCGAGGCGGCGGAGCTCGACATCGCGGTGACCGTGACCGCGGCGGGAGCCACCGCGAGCGACGCCGTCGTCATCCTCAACCCGTGGACCGACGTGGATCTCGTCGACGGGGAGCCCCGGGGACCGCGGGCGGTCGAGCCCTCGTCGCCGATCCTCGGGATCTTCGCGAACCCCGTGGGGCTGTGGCTCGGGATCGCGGCCGCGTTCGTGGCGGTGCTGGGACTGCTGTTCCTGGTGCTGGTCTCGCCGGTCCAGACCGCCGGCGCGCGCTCGCTGAGCCGGGGACTCAAGTTCCTCGAGGGGTCCGATCGTCGACGTGAGCCCTCCATCGAGGAGCAGTCCCGCGTGGCGCGGGCCGCGGAGCTCGTCGATGCTCGCATGGGCGAGGAGTCCCGAGCCGACCTCCAGGTGCGGCTGGAGCGTGCCGCGTGGCAGCTCCGACCGAGCGAGTTCCGCCTCATACAGATCGCAGCCGGGATCGGCGGCGCCATCATCGGCGCTGGCCTGCTCCAGTCGCTCATCCTGGGGGCGGTCTTCGCGGTCGCCGGCGTGCTCATCCCGTTGCTCGTGCTCACGAGAGCGACCGACCGTCGCGCCCGGCGCTTCGAGGAGCAGCTCCCCGACGTCCTGCAGCTGCTCTCGGGGTCGCTTCGTGCCGGGTACGGGTTCCTCCAGGCCATCGACACGGTCGCCCAGGAGGCCACGGACCCCGCCGCCAGCGAGTTCGCTCGAGCATTGAACGAGGCGCGGCTGGGGGGCTCGATCGATGATGCCCTCGAGGCGATGGCGAACCGGCTGGACTCCGAGGACTTCCACTGGGTCGTGATCGCCGTCACCATCCAGCGCCAGGTCGGCGGCAACCTCGCCGAGGTGCTGGAGACGGTTGCGGAGACGATCCGCGAACGTGAACGGCTGCGGCGTCACGTGAGGGGGCTGTCAGCGGAGGGACGACTGTCCGCCTGGATCCTCATCCTCCTCCCGTTCGCCGTGGCCGGTTACATCATGGTCGTGAACCCGCGCTACATGGAGTCGCTGATCGGCACGACCGGCGGGCTCATCGCCATCCTCATCATGCTCATCCTGATGGGGATCGGGACCGGATGGATCCGCAAGATCATCCAGATCGACATCTGAGGAGGATGACGTATGACCCCTGAACTCCTCCTCGGCGCGGTCGGGGCGTTCGCTGCGTGCGCACTGCTCGTGTACGCGGTCGCCGACGCCATCCTCGAGCGCCGTCAGGCGATCGCACGCCTCCGTCAGCTGCCGGAGATCGAGCTGAGCCCCACCGAGGCCCGTGACCGCACCCTCGCGGCACCGCTGACCCAGCGGATCCTGATCCCCACCATGCAGCGCCTCGCCGGCCGCACCCGCCGGTACGCCCCGAAAGGCATGATCGAGCGCCTCGACGGCCTCCTGGAGCGGATGGGGAGCCCCCCGGCCTGGGACGGGGAGCGGCTCTTCGCCACGAAGATCGCGAGCGCGGCCGCCGCGGTGCTCATCGTCATCCTGCTGGCGCCGTTGCTCGGGTTCGGGTTCATCCAGTCGGTCATCGGCGGCGCCGTGTTCGTGTACGCCGGATGGATGGTCCCGGAGTGGGTGGTGCGCGCCCGGGCCGCCGAGCGCCAGAAGGAGATCCAGCGCGCCCTGCCCGACTCCCTCGACCTGCTCTCCATCAGCGTCAAGGCCGGTCTCGGGTTCGACGCCGCCGTCGACCGGGTCGCCCGTGAGATCGGCGGTCCGCTCGGCGACGAGCTGCGCCGGATGCTCCGTGAGATGCAGCTCGGTCGCAGCCGTCACGAGGCGCTGCGCCAGCTCGGCGACCGCAACGACGTCCCGGACCTGCAGTCCTTCGTGCTCGCCATGATCCAGGCCGACATCTTCGGCATCTCGATCTCGCGGGTGCTGGAGGTCCAGTCGGACGAGATGCGCACCAAGCGGCGTCAGCGTGCCGAGGAACAGGCGCAGAAGGTGCCGGTGAAGATCCTGTTCCCCGTGATCTTCTGCATCTTCCCGGCGCTGTTCGTGGTCATCGTGGGACCCGCCGCCATCGACATCTACCGTGCGCTGACCGGCATCTGACGCTGGCTGTCTGCCTCGACGACCAGGTCATCACCGTCCGCTCCGTCGACGTGCTGACCTCCCGGTGGGGACGCGCCGCCCGCCAGCGCGCGCGTAGCCGGGCGATGCGGTCCGTGACGGACGGGATGGAGCCCGTGGGATCGGCCGAGAGCCGCCCTCCGCGGCCGGCGTGACCCCATCGGTCATGGCATCGTTGCAGGTGTCGGAGGACGGGAGGCGCGTTGCGGATCATCGCCGTCACGGATGACGAGTCCGTCGCTGTCGCCCTGTCGGTGCGGAGCTCCCCACACCACGACGTGACCGCGGTCCGCTCCGTCGACGAGCTGCCGGAACGCGAGTGGGGGACGTTCGACGTCGCGCTCGTGGCGCTGACCACGGCCTCACGCGGGCTCGGCGCCGCAGCGGTGCTCCACGACCACCTCGGGCCGATCCCGTGCGTGATCGTCGCCCGTTCCGTCCCGGACGAGCTCCCGGACGGCATCGACGTGCTGACCCCACCAGTGGACATCGGCACCGTCGAACGTGCGCTCCGCCGGGCGATGGGCCCCGTGATCGATGGCATAGAGCCAGGTGTCGGTGGCGAGGCGCCCGCCGCGGCCGGTGGCGAGGCGGACACCCCGGTGGTGATCGAACCGACGCCGACGTCCACGCGCGCCCGTGACGTCTCCCGGCGGGCCACCGCGCGGTCCGAACCGCGGCCCGCGCCGCCGGACACCTCCGTGGCGCCCGAGCTTCGCGCAGGGCTGGACGCGGCCGAACGCCTCCAGGACCTGCTGGACCGCAGACCCGGCCTGAACGATCGCCGCGTGACCGCCCGCCGGATCGTCGACGCCGTGCGGCGGACGTTGAACGCTCGCTCGGTCGTGCTCTGGACCCCCGACGGGCAGGGCGGGTTCGAGGCCCTGGCGTCCCACGGGGTCCCGATCCCCGTCCTGGAGCAGGGACCGTCGTCCGACCAGCCGCTGCTCAGCTCGCTGACCGGGGAGCACGACGTCGTCGTGGAGTCGCGCGGCGAGCGCTTCTCCGAGCGCTTCACCGGCCTGCCCGGACTGCGCGGCGACACCGTGATCGCGGGCTCGCTGACGGCCGCCGGTGAGGTCCACGGGGTCCTCGTGGTCGGCGGTGACGTTTACACGTCCGCGCACATCGGTGCCCTCCGCGCGACCCTCGAGCAGCACGCGTTGGAGCTCGCGATCGCGACGCACCTCGAGCTGGTTCGCCGGCGGCCCGCGATCGACCTGTCCGACGACCGATCCGCGGTCGGATCGGGGGTCGCACGCGACGACGTCAGGAGCTAGCAGCATCCGACGAACGGCCGTACCCAACTGCCGTCTCGACTCGTTACCTGGGGCAGGCGACCACGAGGAGGAACCGTGCGGATCCTCACGGTGACGGCGGACGCGAACCTCGCGGTCGGTCTCTCGCTCCGCTGCGGTGACGGTGTCGAGGTGGAGACGGTCCGCGGCGTCGCCGACATCCAGGAGCATGGTCAGGACCGGTTCGACGTCGCGCTGATCGCGTTGCAGACCGCGTCGCGCGGCATCCTCGCCGCCGGCGTGATCCGCGAGCACATCGACCGGATCCCGTGCGTCGTCGTCGCCAACACCCCGCCGTCGGAGCTCCCGGCCGGGGTCACCGTGCTGAAGCCCCCGTTCGACCTCGACGCGATCACGGACGAGCTCGAGCGGGCCGTGCGTGAGGCGGAGTCCGCCACGATCCGGGCGGCCGCTACCGCGGAGGCGCGGACGCGGGCGGTTCCGATCGAGCGGGCCGAGCTCGACGGCCGGACGAGCGCCATGCGAAGCTCCCCGCCGCCCGTGAGCGTCCCGCCGCCACCGTCGGGCGACGGTCCCGCCACGAGCCGCGAACCGCTCGCCGAGGTGCCGGCCGATACGCCGAAGACGTCGGAGCCGGACGTCCCGGCGGCTCCTGATCGTGAGCTGCATCCCGCCCCTGAGCTGGACTCTGGGCCGGACTCTGGGCCGGACCCCGGGCCGGATCCCGAGCGGGAGCTCGACGAGGAACCTGTCCGGCCGGAGCGGGGATGGTCGCGTCGTGAGCGTCTGGACCGCGGACTGGTCGCCGCGAACGAGCTCCAGCGCCTCGTCGACGAGATGCCCCAGCTGAACGACCGTCACGCCATCGCCGATGCGCTCGTCCACGAGATCACCGACGGCCTCGAGGGCGTCGCCGCGGTCCTGTGGGGCCCCGACGGCGCCGGAGGCTACGAGGCCCTCGCGTGGGACGGGGTACCGGGAGCCGTCGCCGAGCGCCGGCCCGCGACGAGTCAGCCGCTGCTGCGCGACGCGGTCGACGGCCACGCGGTCTACCACCCGCCGGAGGAGCGTCACCCCGGCTACCTCGATGGCCTGCCGGGGCTGCGGGGAGGGACGGTGATGGCCGCGGCGTTGCGCGCGGACGGAGAGATGCACGGGGTCGTCGTCGTGAGCGGAGGCTCGCCGGCCGAGGAGGACCTCATCGGCGTCTGCGCGCTGGCGGACGAGCACGCCATGGCGATGGCGATCGGTGCGCACCTGGAGCTGCTGCGCCACCGGCCGGCCGTGGACCTGCGTGAGCGCTGGCAGGGGCG
>CAZADJ010000105.1:0-8933 GCA_964483845.1 uncultured Actinomycetota bacterium
GTGCTGATCGGTGCCGTCGGGATCGTCGCCGCCGCTCAGCACGCCCAGCCCGACGACGCCCTCTACGACCTGAAGCGGATGACGGAGTCGGTGCGCATCGGGTTCGCTGGTGACGAGGTCCAGGCCGGGCGGCTCCACCTCCAGCTCGCCGAGCGACGGCTCGAGGAGGTCGTCGAGGGCGCGGGGGACCTCCGGTCGTCCGCGATCATCGATGCCCTGACGGAGATGGACCGGCACACGGAGCGCGGCGGTGACCTGCTGCTGGACGCGTACCACCACCGCGGCGAGACCGCCGTGCTGAGCGACCTGGTCGCGTTCGTCGAGCGCCAACGTCACGGTCTCCGCGGCGTCATCGACGCCCTGCCGATCGAGACGGTCCCGTTCGCGCACCGGTCCCTGGACCTCCTCGACCGCCTCGAGCACGAGATCTCCCAGGTGCTGTTCCAGGGGTGCGTGCCGTGCAGCGAGGGCGCGACCGGACCGGTCGGCTCGGATGCCGACGCGGGCCGCTGCTGCACCGACGCGACGCTCCAGCAGCCCGGCGACGACGGGGTGACGCGGGACGACGGGGACCGGTCTCCGGGTGCGGAGATCGACGACGAACACGTCCCGGCGCCCGGCTCACGGCTGCGGGGCATCGTCCCCGTGGATCCCGACGTGGAGCTGACCGACGACCTGGCGGAGACGGTCGAGGAGACCGGGGGCGAGCTCGAGGACACCGTCGACGAGTCCGAGGAGCTCGACGACACCGTCGACGACGTCGTGGACGAGGTCGACGAGCCCCTCGACGATCTGACGGACCTCCTCGGCGACTGAGCAGAGCCGCTCGCCGCAGCCCCGGGTGTCGGGGACCCGCGGGTCTCAGCCCAGGAGGTCCGAACCGTCCCGCCCGTACCAGATGTTGCCGAGGTCGGGCGCCTCGAACCACTCGGCGGGGACCGCGGCGGGGAGGGGGATCCGGCGCCCGGTCACCGTCCCGGTCCCGAGCCGCACGTAGTGTGAGCGGTCGCCGCCCGGGTACGGCTCGAGCGGCAGCCGCCTGAGGCGCTCCACCTCGCCCCGGTCGGTGACCTCCACGACCGTTCCCCGCACGAGCACGCTCCATCCCAGGCGTCGGGACTCGTCGACCCCGTCGATCTCGAAGGTGGCCGGCGCGCCCCGGAGGGCGGCGTCCAGCTTCGTGCCCTCCCCCGTGCGGAACACGATCGCGTCGCCGTCGAGGACGTAGTTGACCGGGAAGATCACCGGACCGTCGTCGTCGTTCACCGCGACCCGCCCGAAGTGGTGCCGCTCGAGGATCCGGCGGCAGGCCTCGGCGGGGAGCTCCTCGAGGTCCGGGTCGGCCACGGTGCGTCCTCCGTCGGCGGGGTCGGGGTCAGAAGAAGATCGAGCGCCGTCCCATCAGGTTGTCGTGCAGCATCTGCTGGATCGTGTCACGCACCCGGTCGGTCAGGTCGAAGACGGCCATCGGGTCGTCGGCGGCGTCGGGACCGTACGCCGTCGTGTCGATCGGCTCGCCGTACTCGATGATCCACTTGGACGGGAGCGGGATCAGGCCGAGCGGACCGAGCCACGGGAAGGTGAACGTCACCGGGAAGTAGGGGAAGCCGAGCAGACGCGCGAGCGTCCGGAAGTTGTAGACGAGGGGGTAGATCTCCTCGCTCCCGACGATCGCGGTCGGCACGATCGGGGCGCCGGTGCGGAGCGCCACCTCGACGAAGCCACCTCGGCCGAACCGCTGCAGCTTGTAGCGGTCCCGGTACAGCTTCCCGATCCCCTTGAAGCCCTCGGGCCAGACCCCGACGACCTCGCCGCCTCGGAGGAGCAGCTCGGCGTCCTCGTCGCACGCCATCGTGTTGCCCATCTTGCGGCCGAGCTCGCCGATGACCGGGAGTCGCCACACGAGGTCGGCGCCGAGCATCCGCAGGTGCCGTCCGGCTTCGTCGTGGAGCCCGAGCTTCACCATGAGCGCGTCCGCGGGGATCGTCCCCGCGTGGTTCGCGACCACGAGGCAGCCGCCGTCCGGCAGCCGCTCGTGCCCGATGCTGCGCACGCGCCAGTAGTGGCGGTAGAAGGGGCGGAGCAGCGGGAGCAGGACCTGCTCGGTCAGCATCTCGTCGAAACCGAAGACATCGACCGAGTAGTCGCCGGTCAGGCGCTGCTGGACGAAGCCGGCGACCGCGGCGACGTGCTCGGTCCAGTCCTCGCCGACGACCGTCCGCAGCCCGTCGAGGAGCTCGACGCCTCCGGGTGGGCGGTCATCCGGCCCGGGGTCGTCGCCGGGCGGCGGCGCAGCCTCACGGTCGGCGTGGACCCGGCAGTAGCCGGCGTGGACGGCGTAGTTGCGGCACGGGCGATCCGCGGCGGTGGTGGCCTGGCACCGCGGACGGTCGCCCTCGTGCCGGGCCGAGCGGGCAGCCCGCTCCTCGGCGATGGAGTAGACGTGCGCGTCGCTGCTGTTGGTCACGTCCGCTCCCCGTCCTCGTCGCTGGTAGCCGCGGCGCGGGCAGCCGCGAACCGCTCCTGGCCCTTGCGCTGGAGGAAGTCGTACAGCTCCCGGTCCCACTCCGCCTGGGTCTGGGTCTCGGCGACCTTGCGGATCCGACGCCGGGCCACGTGGTCGTCGACGGCCTCACGGGTGGAGTACTGCGGCTCGTAGCCGAAGACCTCGCGGAGTCGGGTGATGTCGGCGACGCGGCCGAACTGGAGGAAGCGGAGCTGCTCCGGGGAGAAGTCGATGCGACCGGTTCGCCGGACGAGGTCGCCGGCGAGGCTCGCGAACGGCTCGGGGATCGGGATCGGGACCCGGCCGGCGAGCCGGATCGCCTGTGAGAGGTACATGACGCCCGGGCCAGAGACGTTGAACACGCCCGGGTGGTCGCCGACCGTGGCGCGCTCGAGCACCGCGATCGCGTCGTCCGGGTGGCAGAACTGGAGGCGCGGGTCGAAGCCGAGCACCGTCGGCACGACCGGCAGGGCGAAGTAGCCGTCGAACAGGGAGCTCACCTCACCCCCGATGAAGTTCGCGAAGCGCAGGATGGTCACGGTGACGTCGCGGCGCCGGCGACCGAACCCCCGGACGTAGCTCTCGACCTCGCTGACGTCCTTCGCGAACCCCCCCTTGGCAGGGACGCGCGGGGTGGCGTCCTCCGAGAACAGCACCGGATCGGTGTAGTCGCTGCCGTAGGCCGCGGTGGAGGACTTGACGACCAGCTTCTCCAGCGACTCGGCCTTCTGACAGGCGGCGACGAGCTGCATCGTCCCGATGACGTTGTGCTCCTTCATCCGCGCCCGTCCGCCCCGGCCCGGCGCCGGGTGCACCGACAGGTGCAGCACCGTGTCGATGTCGGCCGCGGTGATCACCCGGACGACGAGGGGGTTGCGGATGTCGGCGCGCACGAACTCGGTGCGTCGGAGTTCGTGGCGCGGCTCGCGGACGTCCACGCCGACGAGGTACTCGATGTCGTCGCGCTGCTCGAGCGCGCGCGCCAGCCCGCCGGGGAGCTCCTCGGAGATCCCGGTGATCAGCACCCGGCGAGACGTCACGTCCCCTCCTCACGTCGGCTGGTCGACACCCTCGGGGTGGGCAGCTCCTCCGGCGCCCTCACGACGGTATCCGCCGGCGGCGACCTGCGGAGTCTCGCAGGTCGAGCCGACGTCGTCACACCGCGGCCCCGTCACATCCGTCGTCGGACCGTTCGACACGGACGAGACAGCCCCGGCCGACCTCGAGCTCGTCGGCGGCCGCACCGTCGCGCACGACCACGGCCACCTTCCCGTCGCTGTCCACGTGGACGCCGAGTTGGCCGGGGTCGAGGTCCACGAACGTACGGACCCGCGGCGCCCGACGGCGCGCGCCGGACCCCGACGTCCGTCGGCGCGCACCGGCCGGGGTGACCTCACGCACCCCGGCGACGGCGCCGACCGCGAGACCGATGTCGTCGAGCGCTCCCCCGGGAGCAGCGAGCTGTACGTTCCCGAACCGGTCCACGAGGACGACCTCGGCGGTGAGAGCCGCCGGCTCGACGGTGAGGTGCGGTGGGGGGAGGGAGACGGGATCGCCGACGGGAGGCCCGAGGTCGCCGACGGCGGTGCCACCGGCGACCGTCGCAGCGGCCGGGGCGAACAGGTCACGCCCGTGGAACGTGGCCGAGCCCGCTCGACGCAGCAGACCCGGTTCGGCCAGCTCGTGGCACGCCACGACACCACCGAGCTCCTCGGCCGCGGGGAGCAGGAGGCCGTTGTCCGGGCCGACGAGCACGTCACCCCGCGACGTCGCGACCGCGATCCCCCGGCGGTCCCCACCGACCCCCGGGTCCACGACCGCGAGGTGGACCGCGGTGGGCGTGTGCGGTACCGCCCGCGCGAGCAGGACCGCGCCGTGGCGCACGTCCCCGCGGTCCACGGCGTGCGTGAGGTCGATGACCCGTGCGTGCGGCGCCACCTCCGCGAGGACGGCGTGGCAGACACCTACGAACGTGTCGGCGAGGCCGAAGTCCGAGGTGAACGTGATCAGGTCGCGGCGCCCGCCGTCGACGTCGGGCGCGAACGGGGACACCGGGCCGCCTCAGCCCGGCCCGGTCGCGTCGCGGGACCCGACGGCGGTCATCGGTCGGCGGCCTGCTCCGGCTCGACGACCTGCGCCTCGAGGTACGCATCCAGATCGGCGCGCTTGACCCGGTAGCTGCGTCCGACCCGCACGGCGGGGAGCTCCCCGGTCCGTATCAGCCGGTACACGGTCATCGTCGACACGCGCAGCATGTCGGCCACCTCGGCGACGGTCAGTAGATCGTTCATGTCACGACGATCGTAGGCAGCCGGGTCGCGCACGTCAGCGGGTTCCCACCGTCCGACCGCTCCACGCGCGCCCGCGTGCACCGCTCAGCCGGCCCCGTGACGCGACAGCACGTGGTCGCGGAGCGCGGCGACCGACTCGTCGGCTCCGCGCTCGGCGCGTTCGTGGACGTGCGGCTCGACGTGGACGTCGCCGTCACCGAAGCTCGTCGGCGGATCGCCGGTGGCGCGGCCGCGGGCACCGTCCCGCCACGTCGCCGGCGTCTGCCCCGGCAGGTCGAAGCCGGCCATCTCGGCGAACCAGATGGTCCACGCCCGGGGCACCACCCGGACGAGCTCGTACCCGCCGCCGCCGACGGCGACCCAACGCCCGTCGGCGGCGGCGTGCGCGAGCCGGTGGACCCGGTCCGCGATCGCCGCGTAGTCGTCGGTGGTGAGCGCGAGGTGCGCCAGGGGGTCACGGGCGTGCGTGTCGCAGCCGAGCTGGGTCACCAGCACGTCGGGATCGAAGGCCCGGATCAACGGCTCGACGGCCGCGTCGAAGGCGTGCAGCCAGACGTCACCGGTGGTCCCCGGCAACAGCGGCAGGTTCGCCGCCGACCCCTCGGCGCCGCGACCCCCCACCTCGTCGGGGAACCCGGTGCCCGGGAACAGGTACCGCCCGGATTCGTGCAGCGAGACGGTCAGGACCCGGGGGTCGTCCCAGAAGATGCGCTCGACGCCGTCGCCGTGGTGCACGTCGACGTCGAGGTAGGCGACGCGCTCGGCGCCGTTGCGCAGCAGCCAGTCGATCGCGACGGCGGGGTCGTTGTAGACGCAGAAGCCCGCGGCGCGGTCGGGCATCGCGTGGTGCAGCCCCCCGGCGGGGTTGAAGGCGTGCGCCGCGTCACCCTCCCACACCTGCCGGGCGGCCTCCTTCGAGGCGGCGCAGACCGCGACCGAGGCCTCGTGCATCCCCTCGAAGACGGGGTTGTCGCCCGGACCGAAGCCGTAGCGCCAGCCGCCCCGGGCGGTCGGATCCGATCCGAAGCGCCGGACCGCCTCGACGTAGTCAGCCTCGTGGACGCGCAGCAGCTCCGCCTCGTCGAGCCCGCCCGATGTGACCTCGACGCGTCGTTCGCCGTCGCAGATCCCCAGCGCCCGGATGAGCTCCACGGTGAGCTCCACCCGGACCGGCTGCAGCGGGTGCGTCGGCCCGAAGTCGTACGCGATCCCACCGTCCCAGACCAGCGCGACGGGCTCCCCCTCGCCCGGGGAGGCGCGACCGACGCCGGGCGGTCCCTCACGCGCCACGGGCGAGCTCCTCGCTCCGCAGCTTCGCGGCCTCGATCGCGTTCAGCAACGCCGCCCGGACCCGCGCCTGCTCCAGCTGCCGGATGGCGGCGATCGTCGTACCCCCCGGCGAGGTCACCATCTCGCGGAGCTCGACGGGGTGCATCCGGCTGTCCCGCAGCATCTTCGCCGTGCCGACGAGCGTCTGGAGGATCAGGTCGGTGGAGACGTCGCGGGGGATGCCGAGCAGGATCCCGGCGTCGATCATCGCCTCAGCGAGCAGCGCGACGTACGCGGGGCCCGACCCGGAGAGCGCGGTCACCGCGTCCAGGTGCTCCTCGGGCAGTCGCACCACCTCCCCGACGTGCTGCAGGATCTCCTCGGCGACGACCAGGTCCTCCTCGCCCGCGTGTGTGCCGGCCGAGACGACGCTCATCGCCTCGTCGACCTGCACGCAGACGTTGCTCATCACCCGGACCACCGGCACCTCGCCCGGGATCGCGTCCTGGATCGCGCCGGTCGGGATCCCCGCCACGACGCTGATCACCGTGTGATCGGTCCGGAAGGCGTGCCCGTCCGCGGCCAGCAGCGCCGGCAGGGACTGCGGTTTCACCGCGAGGACGACCACGTCCGCGGACGCGATCGCGTCGACGTTGTCGGTCCCGGTCCGGACGCCGAAGTTGCGCGCGATCTCGTCGCAGCGCTCCTGCCGCCGCGCCGTGCACACGATGTCGTCGGCCGCGACCGATCCGGACCGGAGGAGCCCGTTCAGGAGGGCCTCCCCCATACGTCCGACTCCGATGATGGCGATGCTCCCGTCCACTGGGACCTCCGACGCCGGCTCCGGGTTCGTCCCCCGGAGGTTACTGAGGCAGCGTCAGGCGCGGCGCCCCACGAGGGCGCGGAGGAAGAACGCCAGGTTCGCCGGCCGCTCCGCGAGCCGGCGCATGAGGTACGGGTACCACTCGGCTCCGAACGGCACGTAGATGCGCAGCTGCTCCCCGGCGTCAACGAGCTCGCGCTGGAGCGGCTCGCGGACCCCGTAGAGCATCTGGATCTCGTAGGCGTCCCGACCGACCCCGTCGCGGCGGGCACGGTCGCGCACGTAGCCGATCAGCCGGTCGTCGTGGGTCGCGAAGCGCGGGAAGGTCCCGCTCGTGAGCAGCCGGTCCGCGAGCCGGGCGTACGCGGTGTCCACGGCGAGACGGTCCTGGTGCGCGATCTCCGACGGCTCGAGGTAGGCCCCCTTGCACAGGCGGAGCGAGGCGCCCGCATCCACGAGCCGCTCCACGTCGTCGGGGGTGCGTCGCAGGTAGGACTGCACCGCGCACCCGACGTTGTCGTGGCCGGCTGCCCGCAACGCGAGCACGAGCTCGACCGTCGTGGACGTGAGGTCGCTGCCCTCCATGTCGATCGTCACGTGCCGCCCGTGGTCGGCGGCACGGACGCAGATGCCCGAGACGAGCTCGTAGCAGAGCTCCTCGGAGATGCGGACGCCGAGCTGGCTCAGCTTCACCGAGATCGCGGCGTCGAGGCCCTCGGTCGCGATGCGGTCGAGGATCATCTCGTAGGTCGCGGCGGCCTCCCGCGAGACGGGTTCGTCGTCGACCGACTCACCCAGGTGGTCGAGGCTGACCGCTGTGCCCAGCCGGTTCAGCTCGGCGGTGGCCGCCACCGCCTGGTCGAGCGTCTCGCCGGCGACGAAGCGCGTCGCTACACGACGCGGGAGACGGCGCTCCGTCGCGACCCGGCGGAGACGGTCGCTCTCCGACGCCGCGATCAACGTCCGTCGGAGCACCCCGTCCTCCTGTCACCCGGTCCGGCGCGGTCACGGTAGTGAGTCGCACCGCGACGTGACGGAGCCCGGGGTCGACCCCGGGCTCCGTCCCCGTCCGGAGGAGACGGTGTCAGATCACGCCGTCAGGGCGGCGGCGCAGGAGCGCCGCGGCGCCGGCGACGACGAGCAGACCGAGCAGGGCCAGCCCGCCACCGGTGGTCGGCAGCGCTGGGTCGTCGTCAGGCTCTGGCGCGCCGAGGTCGACGTCCTCGGCCGGCGTGAACGACGCGGTCACGGTCGGGTCGATGGTCAGGTCGACGCTCGGGGTCGAGACCGAGACCGGGATCTCGAGGTCGACCAGTCCGAGGAGGTCGTCGATCAGGTCGGCGAGCACGTCGAGCAGCCCGCTCTCGGCGAGCGCCCCGTCGATCTCGGCGACGATCCCGTCAGCCGTCTCCCAGAGCTCGGTGCCGAGGAGCTCGTCGACCTCGTCCAGCAGGTCGAGCGCATCCTCGTCGAGCACCCCGGCGAGGGCCTCGAGCTCGGCGCGCACGGTGTCGACGAGGTCCCCGAGTTGCAGGCCCTCGAGCAGAGCGGTGAGATCCTCCAGCGCGCCCTCGAGGTCGATGTCCAGCGACGGGACGTGGAGCGCGAGCACCTGCAGCACCGCCTGCGCCTCGTTCGTGTCCCCGTCGGTCGAGGTCTCGGTGTCGCCCCCGAGCAGCTCGAGCGTCACGGTGCCGTCCACCACCCCCAGCTCGCCGAGGATGCCGGTGACGGCGTCGACCACAGCCCCCACCGCCTCGTTGGCCCCATCGAGCGCCTCAGTGCAGTCGAGCGCCTCGCCGCCGAGCGAGCAGACGAGCTCCGCGGTGGCCTCCTCGGCGTCGGCCTGGGCGAGCATCCCGACGGTGAGGTCGCCGAGCTGAGGCACGTCCACCTCCGGCAGGGCTCCGAGGAGCTCGGAGATGAGGTCCTCGAGCAGGCCGCTCAGCGTCTCGACGAGGTCCTCCAAGGCAGCCACGAGCCCGCCGAGCTCCGTCTCGATCGTCGTCAGCAGGCCGTCGACGGTCTCGGCCTCGTCCTCGAG
>CAZADJ010000106.1:0-5415 GCA_964483845.1 uncultured Actinomycetota bacterium
CGAGCACAGGTACACGCCGTCCAGCGGCGTGCGGTAGGGGGCGAGCGGGTTGGTCGGCCGGGCGAAGAACTGCCGGAGGGTCGCGACGCCCCCGTTGATGTCGCCACCGACGTGGTTGGCGTCGTGCGCCTGCATGCCCACGGTGTCCATCACGTGCCGGGCGAGCACGAGGTCGCGGAAGCCGGGTGCGAAGCGCTCGATCTGACCCTCGATCGCGTCGGTCATGTCCACCGTCGAGCCGTTGGGGACGTGGCAGTACGCCCACAGGGTGTGCTTGCCGCGGGGAGCTCGGCTCGGGTCAGCGATGCTCGCCTGGGTGACGAGCACGAACGGACGGGCCGGGTGGCGGCCGGCCCAGACCTCCGCCTCCGCGACCGCGATCTCGCCCAGCGTGCCCCCGACGTGCACCGTGCCGGCGCGACGGCACGCCTCCGCGGTCCACGGCACCGGGCCGTCGAGCGCGTAGTCGACCTTGAACACGCCCGGGCCGTAGCGGTAGCGCTCGAGCCGACGGCGGTAGCGGACGGGCAGGTCGTGTCCCCCGATGCGCAGGAACTGTCGGGGCGTGACGTCCAGCAGGACGAGCCGTGCGCCTGGCAGCTCCTTGAGGTGTCTGACCCGGTGTCCGGTCTCGATGCTGCCGCCGAGGTCGACCAGGATGGCAGCGAGGGCGTCGGCGAACACCTGCGACCCCCCGGCGACGAACGGCCATCCGACCGTCTGCGCGGTGACCCCCATGAGCAAGCCGACGCCGGCGGTGGGGCTGCGCTCCAGCGGCATGGTGGCGTGCGCCGCGAACCCGGCGAAGGCGGCGCGGGCGCGCTCGCCGTCGAAGCGGGCGCGTGCCAGCCCGGCTGCGGAGCGCACCGCCCCGAGACCGAACCGCGCCATGACCACCGGGTGCCGGGGCGGACGGAGCGGGGCCAGCACCCCGGGGATCAACGCGTCCAGCGAGCCCGCGAGCGGACCGAAGGTGCGCTCCCACGCCCGACCGTCAGCGCCGAGCGCGTCCGCCACGTCCCCGACGGGCGGGGCGATCGCGATCGCGTCGCCGCCGTCCAGCGGATGTGCGGCGGCGAGGTCCGGCTGCACGTAGCGGACGCCGTGCTCCGCGAGGGGGAGGGTGCGGAGGTACGGGGAGGCGAGCCCGACGGTGTGCACCGCCGCGCAGGGATCGTGGACGAAGCCGGGACGGGTCAGCTCCTGTGACCGGGTCCCGCCCCCGACCGTGTCCGCCGCCTCCAGGACGCGGACCGACAGCCCGGCGCGCGCGAGCTCGATCGCGGCGGTGAGCCCGTTCGGTCCGGCGCCCACGACGACCGCGTCGTGGGCGCCATCGCCCGCGTCGCTCACGGTCGGTTCACGGCGCGCCGGGCGCGGAGGGGCCCCGCTTCCGGCGGAACGGCTTCGTCATCGCGTAGAGCCCCGCGTTGTGCTTGATGTTGCCGAAGTTCTTCCACTGGCGCTTCTTGTCCACGCAGACGATCTTCTTCGCGACCGCCGGGTCGTCCTGTCCGAAGTGCCGCGCGACGCTGCTCAGGGTGTGGATCCAGATCTTGTCCTCGACCCGGTGCCCGCCGAAGGTCATGCCCAGCTCGATGAGGAGGTCCTGCGCACGGATGAACAGCTGGACCTGCGCCGCCGTGACGCCGTCGGGCTCACGGTCGGCCGAGAAGGTGATCATCCCCGCCCAGGGGTGGCCCTGCGGGTTCATGTAGGAGAACGACACGTCGTCCGAGTAGATCACGTAGACCCCGGTGGACAGCGTGATGCCTCCCGGCATCTTCCCGGAGATCAGTGCGACCTCGCCCGGGCTGATGCCGGCCAGGGGCGCGTGGAAGCGGTTGTTGTCCGGCCAGAAGGAACCGAACTCCGCCTTCCAGGTCGCGATGACGTCCTCCGGGGTGACATCGACCCCTTCGATGCGGACCCGGTAGGTCTTCTGCCAGAGCTTGCCGAAGCCCTGCATCGGGCCGTAGATCTGCCTGCCCTCCACGCTCCCCGCGTCACCACCGTCTGTCCCCGGGGTGACGTGGAACGCGTCGATGGGCTTCGCCCACGCTCCGGCGTTGCGTTCGGGTGGTCCGGTCGACGGGACGTCCACGGCCCGCCTCCTCTCCTGGGTCAGGTGGCGACCGCGGCGATGGCGGCGCGCTCGTCGTCGTGGATGGCGATGGCGTCGTCGAGCCGGGTCAGCTCGAAGATCTGTCGGTAGTGGGCGGTGAGTCCGTAGGCGAGCAGCCGTTGCTTCTGGCGTTGTGCTCGCACCAACAGCGTGACCAGCAGGCCGATACCGCCGCTGTTCATGTACTCGAGGTCGCTGAAGTTGAGGACGACGGCGTTGGCACCGTTGACCTCGCCGTACACGTCCATCAGCGCCTGCTCAGCAGCCGGCGTGACGTCTCCGGAGATGTCGATGATCGAGATCCCCGGTTCGGCCTCGCGCAGTCCGAGCCTCAGTTCACTGTCCTGCATCTGCGTCCTCCTGATCCTGCGCCCGTGGGCGCCTCGGGCCGACCGGTCAGGCCGGCGCGGCCATCCCGTCACCGATCGCGGTCTCCTCGTCAGGGAAGAAGGCCATGAAGTCGGCGAGACGGGTGATCTCGAAGATGTGCTGGTAGTGGTCGGAGAGGCCGCATACGCGGACGGCGATCGCCTCCCGGCGGGCCTTGGCGAGGACACCGACGACCAGAGCGATCCCCGTGGAGTTGATGTAGCCGACCTCGCTGAAGTTCAGCACCAGCGTGGGGACCGGTGTCTCGGTGACCGTCGCGAGCGCGGCGTCGAGCTGCG
Source organism: uncultured Actinomycetota bacterium (assembly GCA_964483845.1). Lineage (GTDB taxonomy): Bacteria > Actinomycetota > Nitriliruptoria > Nitriliruptorales > JAHWKO01 > CAZADJ01. Next base: position 2,794 of record CAZADJ010000106.1, read on the forward strand.
CCTCGGCACGGCCGTCGAGGTCGCCGCGCAGATCGACGATCGCCGAGCCGCTGCGGTGGCGGGTGGTCGCGGTGAACTCACTCATCGTCGGTTCCGTTCAGGCGGAGGGCCAGCTCCACCGTGTGGTGGTCCTCGTTCTCGAAGACGTGCAGGTCGTCGACCATGCTGCGGATCAGGAACAGGCCCCATCCTCGGGGGCTCTGCTCGCCACGGAGCTTCGCTTCGATGTCGGGCTCGTCCGGGTCGGCAGGTACCTCGCCCCCGACGCCGCGGTCGGTGATGCGCACGACCAGGGCGTGTTCCGAGGCGAACACCCGCACCTCGACCAGGAGGTCGCTCCGGTTCTGGTTGCCGTGCTCGATCGCGTTCATCGTCGCCTCGGCGACGGCGGTCTTCAGACGCTCGAGCTGCGACGCGTCGAGCCCCGTGTCGGCGACGACCGCAGCGACCCGGTCCATCACCGGCCGCTCGTTCCCGGGCTCGCTCGCGATGGTGAACGAGAGCAGTTCCTCCCCCGGGTCCTCGGGGACCCCGCCGGCCGCGGGTTCGTCGACGTCGGGCATGTCAGCACCGGTGAGCAGCCCCTCGCTGCCGACCAGACCGCGACGGATGGCCACCAGGGTGATGTCGTCCTCCTGCTCCCAGTCCGCGCCGGTGAAGCGGTGCAGGTCGTCCAGGAGACGGTCGATCACGGCGTCGCTACCGCTCGCCCCGACCACCTCGACGAGCCGTGGGAAGCCGAACATCTCGCCGTCGCGGTCGTGGGCCTCGGGCAGTGCGTCGCTGTACAGCACCATGGCCCGACCGGGAGCGAGCACGACCTCGCTCTCCTCGTACGCCATGCCGGGCAGCAGACCGAGCGGCATCCCCGTGGCGCGCACCTCGACGGCACCGTCGTCGGTCTGGACGCAGGGCAGGTTGTGGCCGGCGTTCGCGAACCGGAACCGACCGGAGTCGGGCTCGAGGACCCCGTACAAGCAGGTGACGAACATCTTGGCGGGCATGTCGGGGCACAGCTGGTCGTTCACGCGCTCGAGCACGGATCCGGGCTCCTTCAGCCGCTGGGCGGCGAGCCGGAGCACGGAGCGGGTGGACGCCATGACGAGCGCGGCGGGTACCCCCTTGTCGGTGACGTCGGCGGCGACCACGCCGAGACGCCCGTCGTCCAGCTCGATGAAGTCGTAGAAGTCGCCGCCGACCTCCCGCGCCGGCCGGTAGAAGGCAGCGACGTTCCACCCCGGCTTCTCGGGCAGTTCGTGGGGCAGGAAGTTCTGCTGGATCAGCTGGGCGACCCGCATCTCCTGCTCGTAGCGCTCCCGCAGCCGGGCCTCGGCCTCCTGCTCGCGGACGAGCTGCGCGACCCGCAGCGCCGGGGCGGCCTGTCCAGCGAGGTTCTCCAGCAGCTTGCGGTCGTCCGCGGAGTACTCCTGCTCCGACAGTCGCTCGCCGAGGTTCAGCAGCCCGATCAACTCCCCCTGCGTCACGAGCGGGACGACCATCATCACGCCCGCCTCGCGCAGGGCGCGCACCCCGGGCGTGTCGAGCTTCAGCTGATCGATGCTGACCGGCTCCGGGTTGGACTGCAGGTAGGCGAGCACCGGGTCGTGCGGCGCGATGTCGACTTGGGGTCCCTCGACCTCGAGGGCGGGCGCAGCCGCTTCGAGCTCTGCGCGCCTCGCAGCACGGCGGGCTCGGCGCTCAGCGCGGGTCGGCAGCCGCAAGCTGAGGATGCGACGCTTCTTCCTGGTCGGGGTCGAGACGCCCACGGGCGGTCCCTCCGTCGAGATGTCCGTTACTGGTGTCCGTAGTGTCCGTAGCTGGTTCCACGGGTGCCAGCATCGCGCCCCACCGTTCCGGAAGCGTTACGGAACCGGCAGACATCCGGCCCGGTCCGCCGTACGCTCCCCGCCGTTACGACACGTCCGGCAGCGCCGCTTCCATCACGGTGCGTCCGGAGGAGGGATCGTTGGGTGGACTGAAGATGGCCCTGCTGGGCCCACCGCTCATCGAGGTGGACGGCGAGCCCCTGTCGGTCGACACGCGCAAGGCGACCGCGGTCCTCGCGCACGTTGCCGTCGCCGGGCCCCGGGCCCGCGAGCATCTCGCGGGACTGCTCTGGCCGGCCAGCGACCAGACACGGGCGCGCAGCGCGCTGCGCAGGACGCTCTCCGTCCTGAACAACGGGCTCGGCGACCGCTGGCTCCGACTCGAGGGCCAGACGGTCGCGCTCGAGGCGGACGAGGCCTGGATCGACGTCGAGGAGTTCGACCGCCTCCGCATCCCACCACCCGAGCACGAACACCCCCCGACGGAGCCGTGTGGGAGGTGCCTGGAGCGCTACGAGCGCGCCGCCGACCTGCACCGCGGGGAATTCCTCGAGGGGTTCACCATCCGCGACGCTCCGAGCTTCGAGGATTGGCAGTTCTCGGAGGCGGAACGGTTCCAGCGCGAACTCGCCCAGCTGCTCGACCGCCTCGTGAACGCCCACGCCCGCACCCGCGCCTACGACCGGGCCATCGACCACGCGCGGCGCCGTCTCGGGCTCGATCCGCTGCACGAGCCGACCCACCGTCGCCTCATGCTGCTCCACGCCTGGTCGGGGCGGCGCGCCGACGCGATCCG
>CAZADJ010000106.1:5515-7395 GCA_964483845.1 uncultured Actinomycetota bacterium
CCCGTCCTGATGGTGCGCTGCCACGCAGGCGAGAGCGAGCTGGCCTTCACGGTGGTCGCCGACCTCCTCCGCCAGGTGCTCGCGCACCGACCCGAGGTCCTCGCCCGCCTCTCGCCCGCCTGGCGGCGAGAGGTCGCCCCGCTCGTCCCCGATCTCCTCGGGGACGGCAACGCACCCCGCGGGTCCCGGCTCGACACCCCCGAGGCGCGCCGTCGCCTGCTCGAGGCGATCCGACACACGGTGGTCCTGATCGCCGGAGACGCGCCACCGGCCCTCCTCACCGTCGACGACGCACAGTGGGCGGACGAGGCCTCGCTCGACGCCCTCAGCTACCTGGCCAACCGCCTGGAGGGGACCCACCTGCTGCTGGTCCTCGTCTGGCGTCGTGAGAACGTCGGCACCGGTCACCGCCTCCGTCGGATCGTGTCCGATCTCCGCGGCCGCGGCCTGGCGGCCCACATCGAGCTGGATCGTCTCGGCCGCGACGCGGTCGGCGACGTCGTCCGCGCGTCCGGGCTCGAGCTCGACGAGGCTCGGGTCCAGCGCCTCCACGCCGAGACCGAGGGCCTGCCGCTGTTCCTCGTCGAGTACCTCCGCACCCTCGCCGAGGACGAGGAGGGGGACGGCTGGGCGGTACCCACGGGGGTCCGCGAGCTCGTCCTCGCGCAGCTGGCCACGTTGTCCGGCGTCGCCCGACAGCTGCTCACGGCCGCGGCGGCGATCGGGCGGTCCTTCGACCTCGAGATCCTGCGGCAGGTCAGCGGTCGCGGTGACGAGGAGCTGGTCGCCGCACTGGAGGAGCTGGTCGATGCCGGTCTCGTCGCCGAGTTCGGTGGCGGGGACCGGCCACAGTTCGACTTCCGGCACGACAAGCTGCGCACCACCGCGTACGAGGAGACGAGCCTGGCCCGCCGACGCCTGCTCCACGGGCGCATCGCGGACGCCTACGACCGACCGGGCCGCACGGGGGAACCGGTCCCCGATGCCACGGTCGCCCAGCACCTTCGCCTCGCCGGCCGGGACCGGGAGGCCGCCGCACGGTTCGTCGCGGCAGCGCAGACGGCCCGGGCGCTGGCCGCACACGCCGAGGCGATCGCCGACTACCGGGCGGCGCTCGCGCTGGATCACGACCAGCCCGCCGTCCTGCACGGAGCGATCGGTGACCTGCTCACCCTCCAGGGCGACTACGGGCCGGCGATCCGCTCCTACGAGTCCGCGGCGGCGCTGACCGACGACCCCGGCGAGCTGGCCCGGCTGGAGTACTCGCTCGCCACCGTCCACACGCGGCGGGGCCACTGGGATGTCGCCGACGCCCACATCGAGATCGCGCTCGGCATGTTGTCCGCCGACGACCCCACCGTGCTACGCGCCCAGCTGCTGGCCGAACGGGCCGTGATCGCACACCGGCTCCACCGGGAGGACGCGATCGAACGGGCCGAGCAGGCGCTGGCGGCGGCGCAGCTGGTGGACGACCCGGAGGCCCTCGCGCAGGCGCAGAACATCCGCGGCATGGTGCTCCGCGCGGCGGGCCGCACGGATCCCGCCATCGACGCGTTGGAGCGCAGCCTCCAGCTCGCAGAGCAGCACGGCTCGCGAGCCGGACGGCTGGCCGCCCTGAACAACCTCTCGCTCGTCGCCGCCGACCGCGACGAGTACCCCCGTGCCCTCGAGTTCGCCAAGAGCGCTCTGGCCATCTGCCGGTCGCTCGGCGACCGCCACCGCGAGGCGGCACTGCTGAACAACCTCGCCGATCTGCTGCACGCGGCCGGGCAGGAGGAGGAGGCGATCGCGCACCTGAAGCGGTCGGTCGCGATCTTCGCTGGGATCGGCGAGCCCGAGCGCCTCGAACCGGAGATCTGGATGCTCGTCGACTGGTGACC
>CAZADJ010000106.1:7495-8857 GCA_964483845.1 uncultured Actinomycetota bacterium
CAGCGGTAGTCGCCCGACGTCCACCGACCTGTCTCGCCTCCCGCAGGTGGACGCCGTCCTCCGCGAGCCGGACGCGGGACCGGTGGTCGAGACCTACGGACGCCGCCCGTTCACCGCCGCGGTCCGTCGGGCGATCGACGACGCCCGTGACCGGGTGAAGCGCGGCGGTCCGGTCGCACGGATCGACGACATCATCACCACCGCGGCCCGGGACCTCGCCGACCGACGGGCCGGCCGGGTGCGCCGGGTGGTCAACGCGACCGGCGTCGTGCTGCACACCAACCTCGGCCGCGCACCGCTGTCCGCGGCGGCCCGTGAGGCGGTCTCGGAGGCTGCCGGGTACTGCACCCTCGAGTACGCGCTGGCCGAGGGCCGGCGCGGCTCGCGGACCGAGCACGTCGGCGCTCTGGCCGCCGAGGCCTGCGACGCGGAGGCCGCGACCGTGGTGAACAACGGCGCCGCGGCGCTCGTGCTCGTGCTGGCCGCGCTCTCCAGCGGCCGCGAGGCGATCGTCTCCCGTGGCGAGCTCATCGAGATCGGCGGCTCCTTCCGTCTCCCCGACGTGATGGGCGCCTCGGGAGCGTCGTTGCGGGAGATCGGTACGACCAACCGCACGAAGCTCGAGGACTACCGGGCGGCGATCGGTGACCGCACGGGTCTGATCCTGAAGGTGCACCGGTCCAACTACCGCGTCGTCGGGTTCACGACGGAACCGTCCCTGGCGGACGTGGTCGGGCTGGCCGGTGACGAGGGGGTGCCGCTCGTCCACGATCTCGGTTCTGGACTGATCCGGCCCGGCGCCGCCGGCTTCGCCGACGAACCGACCGTCGTCGACAGCCTGGACGCAGGCGCCGACCTCGTGGTGTTCAGCGGTGACAAGCTCCTCGGCGGACCGCAAGCGGGGATCATCGCCGGCCGGAGCGACCTCGTGATGCGGTGCGAGCGTCACCCGCTGGCGCGGGCCCTGCGCATCGACAAGCTGCAACGGGCGGCGCTCGAGGTGACGTTCGAGTCCCACCTGCGCAGCGACGTCCCGGTCGACCTGCCGGTCTGGGCGATGCTCACCGCCGACCCCGACACCCTGCGCGGCCGGGCCGAGGCCGCGACCGAACGGATCGGCTCGCCCGCTCGTGCCACCGAGGTGGTCTCGCTCACCGGCGGGGGCTCCCTGCCAGGAGTCGAGTTGCCGTCCTGGGCGGTGCGGCTCGACGTGGACGACCCCGACGACCTCGCCCGCCGGCTCCGCCGCACCGACCCGCCGATCATCGGTCGGGTCGAGAGCGGTGCGGTCCTCCTCGACCTGCGCACGGTCCCGCCGGCCCACGACACGTTGCTCACCGAGGCCGTCCGCCGGGCCATCGG
>CAZADJ010000107.1:0-8820 GCA_964483845.1 uncultured Actinomycetota bacterium
CACGGGCTGCAGGCGACGATGCAGCGCTCCCGGTGACCCCGACACTGCTCTCCGACGTGGGTCCGGCGTGAGCCCCGAGGCCGAACGGACCGGCGACGATGTCCTGCTGCGGCTCGAACCGTTCGAGGTCGAGCTGCTGCGGTCGCTGCCGGCCGCGCTGCGCAGCATCCTGGACGAGCCCGATCCCGACGATCCGGTGGTGGCACGGCTGTTCCCGGCCTGCGTCCTCGGCGACGACGAGGTCGACGCTGAGGTGCGCGAACTGATCCACGAGGACGTCCTCCGCTCCCGGCTCGAGGCGCTGGACACCTTCGTGGAGGTGCTCGAACGGGGCGAGCGGCGGCGGGGCGAGGTGGTCCTGCGGCTCGTCGAGGACGAGCCCTCGATGGTGCTCGGGGTCCTGAACGACGTGCGCATCACGCTGGGCGAGCGCGTCGGGATCGGCGGGATCGATCGGGATCAGGTCGACCGTGACCACCCGGCGGCGCAGACCATCGCGGTGATGGACCACCTCGCCTGGGTGCAGGAGGAGATCCTCCGCGCGATCGATGCACCCAGCGTGGACGCCGACGAGTGACGACACCGGCCGAGGCCGCCGGACCGCAGCGGGAGGGGAGCGCACCGTGAGGATCGGTGTCGGGGTGAGCGAGGACATCACGCTGGACCGCCAGCGCGAGCTGGCCGCGGAGGTCGAGGCGGCCGGGTTCGCGTCCCTCTGGACCAACGAAGCGACCGGACGCGACGCGCTGCTCGTCTGCCAGGCGTGGGCGGCCGCGACCGAGCAGCTGGAGGTCGGGGTCGGGGTGGCGCCGATCTGGACGCGGAGTCCCGCGCAGCTCGCGATGGCCACCGCGACGCTGCAGGAGGCCTCGGGCGGGCGCTTCACGCTCGGGCTCGGCGTCTCGCACCCGGTGACGATGGGGTCGTGGCACGGTGCTGCCTACCGGCGCCCCGTCGCCGCCGCGCGCGAGACGCTGGAGATCCTGCGCGCCGCGCTCGGCGGGCACACCACCGACCACGACGGCGACGTCCGCAGCTCGCGGGGGTTCTCCCTGGACATCAACCCGCCGCCCCCGCGCGGCCGGATCCTCCTCGCGGCCATGGGGCCGAAGATGCTGAGCCTGGCCGGGGAGGCGTCGGACGGGACGCTGCTGAACTGGTCCTCACCGCCGGAGGTGTCTCGAGCCGGCGCGAGGGTGCGCTCGGGGGCTGCACGTGCCGAGGACGGCAAGGCGCCGGCCGAGGTCGAGGTCGCCGCCTACGTGCGTGTGGCCATCGCCGACGACCCGGAGGTCGCCCGGCTGGCGCTCGCCGGGGAGATCAGCCGGTACGCCGCGCTGCCCGCCTACGCGCAGCACTTCGGCCGGCAGGGCTTCAGCGGCGGCGTGGACGCGGCGAAGGAGGCCTACCGCGACGGGGGTGCCGACGCCGCCGCGGCCGCGGTGCCCGACCGGATGCTGCTGGCACTCGGCTGGTGGGGCACACCGGACGATGACCCGGGGGCGATGCTCGAGCGCTACGACAACGCGGGGCTGGACCACCTGGTCGCGCGCGTCGTGGCGACCGACGACGACCCGGCGGTGAGCGTGCGCCGCACCGTGAAGGTGCTCGGGGACGCGCTCGGGTGACCGGGGGCCGTGCCCGACGTGCCCATCAGCGGCGCAGCACGCGCCGCACGAGGTCGCCGAGCTCGCCGGCCTCGGGGACACCCGCGAGGCGTGCGGCGGCGAGGTAGGTGCCGCCGACGGCGAGGGCGGCGCCGAGGCCGGCCAGCAGGGGGTGGGCCCCGTCGACGAGCGGCCGCACGGCCAAGGACGCCACCGCGGCGACCGCCAACGGGAGCAGCATGCGCCGGAGGCGGCCGCCGCCGATCCGGGTGGGTCCGATCCGACGGGCGACCTCCCGGCGCAGCAACCGGTACTCGATCCACGCCCCCACGCCGGCGGCGATCGCCAGTCCGGCGGCGCCGATGCGCTTCATCCCGGTGATGTCGGCCGCGCGCACGCACTCCGGCAGCGGCCCGAAGGCGGGCAGGCTCTCCACGAGGACGAGACCGCCACTGGTGACGGCGACACGGTCGAGCTGGAACATCAGCACCACCCCGAGCAGCACGGAGACGACCACGCGCAACGCCGCGACCTTCGCCGGGGTCCGTGGGTCGCCGATCCCGTAGAGGGCCGACTGGAGGAGGCGGGACGCGGTGCTGGCGAGGAGCCCGACCGCGTAGCAGGCGAGCACCACCCAGACCTGGAGGGTGACCAGGGCGTCGAACTCACCGGTCTGGAACACCGTGGCGACCAGCAGGTCCCCGATCAGCAGGTAGGCGATCGCCGTCGGGGCGACGAAGAAGGCGATCCGGGCCATGCCGGCGTCGAGCCGGTCGGTGAGGCGGTCGCGGTCCTCGTCACGCAGGCTGGAGAGCTCCGGTAGCTCGGCGGCGGCCACCGCCATGCCGAACAGGCTGATCGGCAGGAGGTAGAGCATCTGCCCGTAGCGCAGGGCGGCGAGCGCGCCCACAGCGAGGAAGCTGGCGAGGAAGATGTCGACGTAGGCGGACAGCTGCACCACGCCGCGTCCCGCGACGATCGGTCCGAACGCCCGGATCACCCGCCGCACGCCGGGGAGCTCCGTCGCGAGAGACGGGCGCAGCTCCCGCGTGACCCGGAGCACGCCGGGCAGCTGGACGAGGAACTGCAGCAGGCCGCCGACGACGGTGCCCCAGGCCAGCCACACCACCAGGTCCGACTGGGCGGCCGCCGTCGCCACGTCGGCACCGACCCGGAACTCGCCGGCGAACAGCGTCAGCCCGAAACCGACGAGGACGGCGATCTGCGCCACGTTCCAGATCACCGGGGCGACGTAGGAGAGGAAGAAGCGGCGGTGGCTGTTCAGCACCCCGAGGCACCAGGCGGAGAGGACGAGGAAGCCGATCCCCGGGAAGATGATGCGCATCAGGGTGACGGTGAGCTCGAAGGTCGCACCGGTGAGGCCGGGGGCGACGGCCGCGGCGAGCGGACGCGCGAGCACGATCCCGAGGATCACCAGGCCGCCGGCGACGGACATCAGCAACCCGAGGATCGCGCCGGCCACCTTGCCGGCCTCCTCCCGGCGACCCTCCGCGAGGAGCTTGCTGTAGACCGGGATGAACGACGCGGACAGCACCCCCTCGCCCAGGAGGTTCTGCAGCAGGTTGGGGATGCGGAAGGCCGCGGTGAAGGCGTCGGCCGCGAAGCCGGTGCCGAAGAAGTGTCCGATCGCCCGTTCGCGGAGCAGGCCCGTGATCCTGGACAGGAGGATCCCGGCCCCGACGAGCGCGCTGTTGCGCGCCGAGGGGTCGCCACCGGGATCGGGCCGTGCGGGCCCGGCCGCCTCCCCGGAGGAGGCGTCGTCGGACACGGCGACCTCCTCCGCCTCGGCGCCGCGGGGCATCGTACGGCGGTCGGACCCCCGACCGACGCACCGACCGCCCCGTGCCGCCCCCGGGCGGGGTCTGCGCACGGCCCGCCGCCGCTCCCCGGCGAGCCGTCGCCCCGCGCGGCACCCTGGCCGTGTGACCACGACGGTGATCGACCGACGGACGACCGGGGCCGGCGAGATCGTGCTCCGTCGGGCGTTCGGACACCTCGAGATCATCATCGACGGGGTCTTCTGCATGTCGACGCGGTCGGGGGCGTCCGAGCGGCTCCTCGTGCGCGCAGCCCTCGAGGGCGCCGTGCGACCCGCGAGCCTGCTGATCGGCGGCCTCGGCGTCGGCTACTCGCTGGCCGAGGCGGTCAGCCACCCCGCGGTCGCCGCGATCACGGTCGTGGAGATCGAGCCGGCCGTGGTGGCCTGGCACCGCGACCACCTCGCCGCGTACTCGGAGGGGGCGCTGGACGACCCCAGGGTCGAGGTCGTGGTCGGTGACCTCATCCGGTGGGTCGACGAGGTCGAGCGCCGCTACGACGCCGTCTGCGTCGACATCGACAACGGACCGGGGTGGACCGTGCGCCCGGGGAACGCCGCCGCCTACGGGGAGACCGGGCTCGACCGGTTCGCGCGGCTGCTGGCGCCCGGTGGGACACTGGCGGTCTGGAGCGCGGCCGCCGACGTGGCCTTCCGCGCGCGGCTCGAGCGCCGGTTCGCCGAGGTGGGGGAGCGGGCGGTCCCGGTCGAGCGCGGGGAGCCGGACCGGATCTACCTGGCCCGGCGCCGGCGCTGACCCGCGGTCGGGGGTCGGTCACGCCCACCGTGTCGGCCGGTCCGCGAGGCGCTCGACCCCGACGGCCCGGCACCAGGCGGCGAAGGGATCGCGCGGGACGCCCGCCCACCGGAGATCGTGCAGGTCGTGGTCGAGCGGGACGTCGGTGACGAGGGTCGCCAGGCGGCGGTACAGCTCGGCGTCCCCGCGACGCGCCGCCAGCGTCCGCGCCAGGCGCTCGGCGCCGCGCACCTCGGCGTCCCAGTCGTCGGGATCCGCCGGGATCGTGTCGAGGTGGGTGTGCGCGGACAGCAGCGCGGCCGCGGTCTTCGCACCGAACCCGGGCAGGCCGGGGATGCCGTCCGCGGTGTCGCCGACCAGCGCGAGGTAGTCGGGGATGGACGTCGGACCGACGCCGAACCGCTCCCACACGCCGTCCTCGTCGCGGGCCACGCCGGCACGGCGGTCGACCTGGACGACCGCACGGCCGCGCACGCACTGGGCCAGATCCTTGTCCGGGGTCAGGATGCGGACCTGGTCGACGTCGTCGGCCCAGCGGACGGCCGCGGTGGCGAGCGCGTCATCGGCCTCGTGGCGGTCCATCGACCAGACGGCGACGCCGACCGCGGCGGTCGCCTCCTCGGCGCGGTCGAACTGGGCGAGGAGCTCCTCGGGGACCCCGGACCCGTCCTTGTAGCCGTCGAGGAGATCGTTGCGGAAGGAGCGGATCGGGTTGTCGAACGCGACGCCGACGTGGGTCACGGACTCGTCCCCGTCGTGGAGCAGCGCGAGGAGCGACGAGACGAGGCCGACGGTCGCCTTGATGTCGACCCCGTCGGGGTCGGTGCGCGCCGGGCGGCGCGAGAAGTGGGCGCGGAACAGCTCGTACGTGCCGTCGACGAGGTGCAGGCGCATCGGCGTCGTCCTCCCGGCCGCTGTCCCCGCGGCAGCCTCCCAGGCGGGGTGCGGCCATCCTCGCACGTCCAGCGGTGTCGTTCCGCCTCGTCAGCCCCGGTCGGTCCGACGCTAGCCTCGGGCACCAGGCGGCCGTCGAGGACGGAGGGGACGGTGCGGCCACGACCCCGACGGAGGGCAGCCGGTGGACTTCCGAGACACCCCGGAGGAGGCCGAGTTCCGCACGGAGGCGGCCGACTGGATCGAGCGCACGCTGCCCGGCCGGCCGGTCGAGGAGCCGACCGACCAGGAGGGCGATCTGCGCAACCGCCGGTGGTGGCAGGAGCAGCTGCACGAGGGCGGCTGGGCCGGCATCACCTGGCCGGAGGAGTACGGGGGACGGGGGCTCACCGTCGTGCACGAGGCGATCTTCAACGAGGAGGCGTCGAAGCGCGAGGCCCCCGGGCCGCTGAACTTCCTCGGCATGATCCTCGCCGGACCGACGATCCTCGCGCACGGCACCGACGAACAGAAGGAGCGGCTCCTGCCGCGGATCCTGTCCGGTGAGGAGATCTGGTGCCAGGGGTTCAGCGAGCCGGACGCCGGCTCGGACCTGGCCAGCCTGTCCTCCAGGGCCGCCCGCGCCGACGGTGGCTGGGTCGTGAACGGACAGAAGGTGTGGACCTCGTACGCGCACGTCGCCGACCGGTGCATGCTGCTCGCGCGCGTGGATGAGGGCGACGACGGGGGCTCGAAGCACGCGGGCATCACCTACTTCCTCGCCGAGATGGACGATGTCGAGGTGCGTCCGCTGGTGATGACGAACGGCGAGCGTGACTTCAACGAGATGTTCCTCTCCGACGTCTTCGTGGGCGACGAGGACGTGCTCGGCGACGTGGGCGCGGGCTGGCCGATCGCGCTCACGACGCTGGCCTTCGAGCGCGGGTCGCTGGCGTTCGCCCTGGCGGTGATCGCGCGGCGCGCCCTGGACGGGTTGATCGACCGGGCGGTGGGCACCGGCGCGGACGCCGACCCGACGACCCGCGACCACATCGGCGGCTTCGAGGCCGACCTGCGGGCGCTCCGCCTCACCAGCGTCCGGCAGCTCTCGGAGGTGTCGGCGGGACGGATGCCGGGGGCGGAGGGCTCGGCGGTCAAGCTCGCGTGGGCCCACCTCATGCAGGGGATCACCCGCCTCGCGGTGGAGATCGGTGGACCGACGGCGGTCACGACCGACGGTGCGGAGGATCGGCGGTGGACCGACGGCTACCTGCGGTCGCGGGGCAACTCCATCGAGGGTGGGACCGACGAGATCCAGCGCTCGATCATCGCGGAGCGCGTGCTGGGCCTGCCGCGCTCGCGCTGACCCCCGACGATCACGAGGAGACGACCGATGCGAGCGACGTTCACCGAGGAGCAGGAGACGCTGCGCTCCGCGGCGCGGGACCTCGCCGACGGTGGACGGGCGGCCGCGCGTGCCGTCCTCGACGGTGGCGACCTGCCGGGTGAGCCGACCGCCAGCCTGATGAGCGGCTTCTCCGGTCTCGCCGTCCCCGAGGGCGACGGTGGAGCCGGCGGGGACCTCGTCGACCTCGCGATCGTGCTGCGCGAGCTCGGGGCGACCGTCACGCCGACGCCGTGGGTCAGCCACGTGCTGGCCGTCCAGGTCGCCCACGCCGCGGGGCTCGACGTGTCCGCTGCCGCCGGCGGGACGCAGCGTCTCGCCCTCGGGGTGGAGGAGTCCGGTGTGGCGTCGGACGGGTGGGCGACGACGGTGACGCCGTCGACCGTCGACGGGACCAAGATCGCGGTGCGCGACGGTGCGACGGCGGACGCGGTCGTGGTGGTCGGGGCGGACGACGCGGTCGCCGTCTGCGTCGCTGGTCAGCGCGAGGGTCGCGAGGCGTTCGACCCGACACGCCCGCTCGCCGACGTGCACCTCGAGGGGGCCCCCGAGCAGCACGGCGCCGGCGCGGGATCCGGGGTCCGCCGCGCGACCGCGGCGCTCGCCGGGGAGCTCGTGGGTGTGGGCGGCGGCGTCGTCGACCTGGCGGTCGAGCACGCGAAGGTCCGTGAGCAGTTCGGGCAGCCGATCGGACGCTTCCAGGGCGTGGCGCACCAGCTCGCCGACGCGTGGGTCGGGGTCGAGCTCGCCTGGTCGCTGACGCTGCACGCGTGCTGGGCGGTCCACGCCGGCGACGACGACGCCGCGCGGGCGACGCACGCCGCGAAGGCCAAGGCGGGCGAGGCCGCCGTCCACGCGGCCGAGCGCAGCACGCAGGTCCACGGCGGCATCGGGATCACCTGGGAGGCCGATCCCCACCTGTACCTGCGACGCGCGCTCGCCGACGATCAGTGGCTCGGACCGGCCCGCCACCACCGGCGTCGGCTCGGTGACGCGGTCGTGGACGCGCACGTCGGGCGCACGTCGTGACGGTCGACCGCAGCCGACGACCCGGCGGTCGACCGCCGGGTGCGCTGGCACCCCGACCGCGCAGGGTGCCGCGCTCCGCGTGGAGGTTCCCCGACCCCACCCGCGCTGACGAGGAGGGCGTCGTCGGGGTCGGTGCCGACCTCGAGCCGTCGACCCTGGTGGACGCCTACCGGCGCGGCATCTTCCCCTGGCCCCACCCGGGGATGTCGCTCCCGTGGTTCTCGCCGGACCCGCGCGGCGTCATCACGCCCGCGAGCATCCGCGTCACACGCTCGCTGCGTCAGCGCATGCGGAGCTCGGGCTGGGAGGCGACCGTGGACGCCGCGTTCGACCGCGTGACCGCCGCATGCGCGGCGCAGCGGCGCGACGAGGGCACCTGGATCACGCCGACCATGCAGCGCGCCTACGGCCGTCTGCACGACCTGGGCTGGGCGCACAGCGTCGAGATCTGGGACGCCGACCGGCTCGTCGGCGGGCTGTACGGGGTCCAGGTCGGCGGGTGCTTCACCGGCGAGTCGATGTTCCACCGCGAGAGCGACGCGTCGAAGGTCGCGCTGGTCGAGCTCGTGGAACGGTTCGCGGCCGCGGGCGGGACCTTCGTCGACGTCCAGATCCCCACCGACCACCTGCGGCGGATGGGCGCGGTCGAGCGGGCGCGCACGGACTTCCTGGACGATCTCGCCGACGTCCGCGACGACGAGGTGCGGTTCCGCACCGACCGGCAGCCGGTGGACCGGCTCGCCCGACGCTTCCGCCGTCGCCGCGCCGGGGAGGCGAGCCCCGCCGGCGTCGACGACCGGACGGATGACGGCGCGTGACGCGGGTCAGCGCGAGCGTCGAGCGCTCCGTCGCGGTGGATGCGACGGCCGCGGAGATCTGGAGCGTCGTGGGCGACGTCGAGCGGCTCGGTGAGCTGATGCCGGAGGTCGAGCGCTACGAGGAGGTCGACGGGGACTGGCGCTGGGTGATGGCCGAGCAGCGTCGGTTCGGGCAGCGCTTCCAGCCCCGCTTCACGGTGCGCTACACGCTCGACGAACCGGAGCGTGTCACGTTCGAGCACGTCACGGGCAGCGGGGACAGTGCGGACGCGGGCGGTGAGATCCGCCTCGGTGCGGACGGCGGCGGCGGGACGCGCGTGAGCTTCCGCCTCGATCTCACCGTCGACGTCGGGGTGCCGAGGCTGTTGGCGGGGACGGTCCGGGCTATGCTGGCCGACGAGATCCGGCGTCTCGCCGACGGGTTCCTCGCCAACGTCCGTGCCGCTGCTGAGTGACGCGGACGACATCCACCACGACGGGCGACCGACCCGGAG
>CAZADJ010000108.1:0-2291 GCA_964483845.1 uncultured Actinomycetota bacterium
CGTCGGCTCCGAGGCTACCGGGGACCGTCAGGCGGCGGTGCGAACTCCCGTGAACCCACGGAGCCGCACCGAGTTGCTGACCACGAAGACCGACGAGAAGCTCATCGCGGCCGCCGCCACGACCGGGTTGAGCAGCCCGACGGCGGCGAGCGGGATCGCCGCCGTGTTGTAGAAGAAGGCCCAGAACAGGTTGCCCTTGATGGTCCGGAGCGTCCGTCGCGACAGCGCGATGGCGTCCGCCGCGGCCCGCAGGTCGCCCGAGACCAGCGTGAGGTCGCTGGCCTCGATCGCGACGTCGGTCCCGGTCCCGATCGCGATCCCCAGGTCCGCCTCGGCCAGCGCCGGGGCGTCGTTCACCCCGTCGCCGACGAACGCGACCCGCGCCCCCTCGGAACGCAGGCGCTTGACGACGTCCACCTTCTCGTGGGGCAGCACCCCGGCGATCACCTCGTCGATGCCGACGCGGGCGGCGACCTCCTCGGCCGCTTCGCGACGGTCACCGGTGACCATCACGATCTCCAACCCGAGGTCGCGGAGGCGACGGACCGCGTCCGCCGAGGTGGTCTTGATCGTGTCGGCCACCGCGATCACCGCGGCCGCGCGGGCGACGCCGTCCTCGGAGGTGCCGGCGTGGATCACCGTGTGGCCGCGGTCGGCCGCGGCCGCCGCGGCGGTCCGCAGCTCGTCGTCGATGTCATCGAACAGGTCCGCCCGCCCCACGACCACGCTCCGCCCCTCGACCTCGGCCCGGACGCCGACGCCGGGCAGGTTCTCGAAGGCCCCGACCGTCGCCGGATCGACGCCACGGTCCCGGGCACCGCTGACGATCGCCATCGCGATCGGATGCTCGGAGGCGTCCTCGGCCCCCGCGACCAGCCGCAGCACCTCGTGCTCGTCGTGACCGTCGGCGACGACGACGTCGGCCAGGCGCATGCGTCCCTCGGTGATGGTGCCGGTCTTGTCGAGCACCACGTGGGTGGTGCGCCGGGTCTCCTCGAGGACCTCCGCACCCTTGATCACGATCCCGAGCTGCGCGCCGCGCCCGGTCCCGACCATCACCGCGATCGGGGTCGCCAGCCCCAGCGTGCACGGGCACGCGATGATCAGCACAGCGACCGCGGCGCTGATCGCGACGCCGACCGGGTTCCCGAGCCAGACCCAGGCCACGAGGGTCACCAGGGCGGCGACCATCACCACCGGGACGAAGACGGCGGAGACACGGTCGGCGAGGCGCTGGATCGGCGCCTTCGAGGCCTGCGCATCCTCGACCAGGCGGATGATCTGCGCGAGGGCGGTGTCCGCGCCGACCGTGGTGGCCTGGACGACGAGCCGGCCGGAGGTGTTGACGGTCGCGCCGAAGACCTCCGAGCCCTCGCCGACCTCCTCGGGCACCGGCTCACCGGTCAGCATGGAGGTGTCCACGGCCGAGGCCCCCTCGACGACGACGCCGTCGGTCGCGACCCGCTCGCCGGGGCGCACCACGAACCGGTCGCCCGGGGTGAGCTGCTCGACCGGGATCTCCTCCCCGGACTCGAGCCGTGCCGTCGCCGCCTGCATCTCCAGCAGCCTGCGCAGCGCCTGGCCGGAGCGGCCCTTGGCCCGGGCCTCGAGGTAACGGCCGACCAGGATCAGCGCGACGATCGCCCCGGCCACCTCGAAGTAGACGAACCCGCCGCCGGCCGTCGCCGGCCCCGACAGGATCCCGTCCATCTGATCCGCTGCGCCGACGAACAGCAGCACGTACAGCGACCACAGGTACGCGGTCATCGTCCCCAGCGAGATCAGGGAGTCCATGGTGAACTGGCCGTGGCGCAACGCGCCGACGGCGCGCTCGTGGAAGTCCCAGCCGGCCCAGAGGACGATCGGCGTGGACAACGCGAACGCCGCCCACGGCCAGCCGTCGAACATCAGCGGCGGCAGCATGGAGATCGCCAGCAGCGGGACGCCGAGGGCGATCGCGACCCACATCTTGCGCCGGGCGTCCGCGATCTCGGCCTCGTCCCCGCTGCGGGCGAGGCCGTGGGCGGCCGGCCCGTCGGGGTCGGCGACGGCGTAGCCCATCTGGCCGATGCGCTCGGCGAAGTCGTCCGGCGAGACGCGCGTCGGGTCGTAGGTCACCGACGCGCGCGCCGTGGGGAAGTTGACGCCCGCCTCGGCGACCCCGTCGAGCCTGTTCAGGGCGCGCTCGATGCGGGCGGCGCACGACGCGCACGTCATGCCCTCGAGCGGCAGGTCGAGGCGCTCGACGTCCCTGCCCGGCGCGTCCACCGGGTCGCTCGTCTCGGTCTCGG
>CAZADJ010000108.1:2391-8772 GCA_964483845.1 uncultured Actinomycetota bacterium
TCCACGGCGCGCTGGCACCATACCCCCCAAGGGTATACAGTGCCAGCGGTGGACGGACGCCGGGGCCCCGACCCCTGGGTGGGATGAGATGAGCGAGACGCACGGCTACAGCGAGAACAAGGAGGCCCACCGCCGCCGCCTCCGGCGCATCGAGGGGCAGGTACGAGGCATCCAGCGCATGATCGACGAGGACACCTACTGCATCGACGTCCTCGTCCAGGTATCGGCGGCGACCCGCGCCCTCCAGGGCGTGGCGCTCGCGCTGCTCGACGAACACGTCCACCACTGCGTCCGTGACGCCATCGCCGGCGGCGAGGACGGCGACGAGAAGATCGCCGAGGCGCTGTCGGCGGTCGAGCGGCTCGTCAAGAGCTGAACCGACGGATCACCCGAGCACCAGGAGGAGCGCGCCATGTCACGCACCTACAACGTCCCCGACATCTCCTGCGGTCACTGCAAGCAGACCATCGAGGACCGGCTGTCGTCCGTCGACGGCGTCACGCAGGTCGCGGTCGACATCGATGCTCGGAGCGTCACTGTGGAGGGCGACGTCGACGACGCCACCGTCGCCGACGCGCTCGACGAGGCCGGCTACGAGATCGCGTGAGTCAGGCGGTCGCGGCATCGGCGGCGTCGGCGCCGCCGAGCCGGTCCGCACCGGCGAGCAGCCGCGAGCGCAGGTCGGCGATGTCGAGGTGGGCCGGCGGGGTCGAAGCGACGAACCCGTGGACCGCGTCGACGAACCGCACCGGCTCGTCGTGGTGGGGGAAGTGCCCGGAGCGCTCCAGCACCTCGAGCTCGCTCCCCGGCATCAGCTCGTGCGCCGTGTAGGCGTGCTCCACCGGGATGATCCCGTCCCGCTCGCCCCAGACGATCAGGGTCGGGAGCTCCCCGGCGAGGTACAGCCGGTCGCTCGCGTCGATGCGCTGCCCGTGGGCGTCGACCATACTGCGCAGCGTGTGGACGAACGCGGCCCGCGCCCGCGCGTCGGTGAGGGATGCGTAGCTGCGTCCGAGCTCCGACACGGTCGGCGGCACCGCCACGGGCAGCCGGTCGACCAACCGCGCGATCCCCGAGCCCATCCGGAGCAGGCCGCGGTTGCACACGAAGGGGAGCACGAACTCCGAGCCGGGGAGCGCCGCCGCCCGCAGCAGCGCCGTGACCTCGCGGCCGAACCCGCCGCTGGACACCAGCACGAGCCGCTGACAGCGCTCGGGGAACATGTAGGCGAACTGCATCGCGACCCCGCCACCCATGGAGTGGCCGACGACGGTGACGTGGTCGTGGCCGAGCGCGGCGAGCAGGTCGCGAACGCCGCTCGCGTACGCTCCGGGCGAGTAGTCGCCCCGCGGCTTCGCGGACTCGCCGTGCCCGAGCATGTCGGGGGCGATGACCCGGTAACGGTGGGCGAGCCGGTCGAAGACCGGGGCCCAGGTCTCGGAGCTCGACGTGATGCCGTGCAGCAGGACCAGCGGCGGGCCCTCCCCGGCCGTCCGGTAGGTGACCCGGTGCCCGTGGAGGGTGATATCGCGCGTGTCCATCGGTGCTCCCCGCACGGTCGGGCCGTCGCCGACTCGGCTGCGTTCGCCACGCAGTGTAGTGAACGCCTACGGTGGCCATCGTAGGTTCCACGGCCCGAGGGGCGGCGGGGTCCTCCGCCGTCCGGCCGTCCGCCGGGAGGGGCAGCGATGACGGAGATCGCGGGCAGCACCGTGCTGATCACCGGCGGCGGCAGCGGGATCGGCCGCCTGATGGGGATCGGCATGGGCCGGCTCGGCGGGCGGATCGTGCTCTGGGACATCGATCCGGAGGCGCTCGACCGGGTCACCCGCGAGATCAAGGAGGCGACCGGCCGTGACGCCCACGGCTACGTCTGCGACGTCTCCGACCGCGAGCAGGTCCACGAGATCGCCGACCGCGTCCGCACCGAAGTCGGGTCGGTCGACATCCTCGTGAACAACGCCGGCATCGTCGCGGGCCGACCCTTCCTCGACAACCCCGACGAGAACGTCGAGCGGACCTTCGGGGTGAACGCGCTCGCGCTGTTCTGGGTGACCAAGGCCTTCCTCCCGGACATGGTCGACCGTGACCACGGCCACCTCGTCACCATCGTCTCGGCGAGCGCGATCACCTCACCCCCGCGCCTCAGCGACTACGGCGCGAGCAAGTGGGCCGCCGCGGGCTTCGAGGAGGCGGTCCGCAACGAGCTGCGCGAGATCGCTCCGAACGTGCGCACCACCGCGGTCTTCCCCTACTACATCGACACCGGCATGTTCGGCGGGGTGGCCCCGAACCGCGTCCCGTGGCTGCTGCCGATCCAGGAGCCGCGCAAGGTGGTGACGAAGATCGTCGACGGGGTCCTCCGCGACAAGCGCCGCCTCGTGATCCCGCCGATCCAGCTGCTCGGGTGGGTGAACCGTTGGATGCCGGTGGACTGGTACGACCGGCTGAACGACCTCGTGGGCGTCCACGCGGCGATGGACCACTTCGTCGGGCGCACGCGGCCCGAGGACCTCGACGGGATCTCCAGGAGCTGAACCGTCCCGACGGACCGGGTGGGCGGCTCAGCCGACCCATGCGAGCATCGCGTCCACCAGGCGGTCGGGGCACTCCAGCGGGGTGAAGTGCCCGCAGCGCTCCAGCCTCGTGACGTCCGGGGCGGGGAGGATCCGCTCCAGGCGGCGTCCGACCCCCTCCCACGACTGGAAGGTGTCGGACGCCCCCCAGATCAGCTGCACCGGGACGGTTAACCGACGCAGCGCCGGCGTGACCGCCCGGGTGTCGGCGTCGGTCAGCGCCGCGAGGTGCCGGGCGAAGGCGCGCCGACCCGGGGCCTCGCTCACCTTCCCGTCCCAGAACACCCGATCCACGTCGACCGCCGAGAGGGCGGCCGGCTCCGCGAACGCGCGGGCGAGTTCCCACCGCACGTAGGGGTTGGGAACCATCCCGGCGCGACAGACCGCCGGGTAGAGGCCGGCACGCGCGAGCAGCCGTGTCAGGCGGATCGGCGTCACCGGCCAGGAGTCGTCGACGACGCTGTCGGTGAACGTGAGCCGGACGACGAGGTCCGGGTGGTGGGCGACGAGGATCTGCGCGGCGCCCCCACCGATGTCGTGCCCGACGATCCACGCCGGGCCGAGGCTGCGGTGGCGGAGCCACGCCGCGACGAGCTCGGCCGCACCGTTGAGCGAGTGGTCGGCGTCGGCGGGGACGGTCGTCGCCCCGTAGCCGGGCAGGTCTGGCGCGACCGCGTGGCGGCCCGCCTCCCCGAGGCGTGAGAGGACGTCGCGCCAGAGCTCGGCCCCGCTCGGGACGCCGTGGAGGAGGACGATCGGCTCGTCGGGCGCACCGCCGGGCTCGACCCCGAGCCAGGACACCTCGAAGGAGCCGATGCGGTCGGCGCAGCGCCGGACGGTGCCCGCCGCGCTCACCTAGACGAACCGGGCCAGGTGGTAGCGCTTCTTGCCGGTGCGCACCACGAGGATGGTCGCGCCGGCCAGGTCGTCGGGTCCCAGCGTGCGCGTCGGATCCTCGACGCGGACGTCGTTCACGTACACCCCGCCCTGCTCGACGAGGCGCCGGGCCTCGCCGTTGGAGCCCGCCGCCCCGAGCTCGACCATGAGCTCGAGCAGCCCCATCCCCTCCTCGAGACGCTCGCGGGCGACCTCGGTGCTCGGCGCCCCGGCGAACGCCTCGGCCAGCGTCTCGTCGTCGAGCTCGGTGAGCGGCTCGCCGCCGAACAGCGCCGCGGTCGCGCGTCGGGCGCGCTCCAGGCCGCCCTCGCCGTGGGCGATGCGGGTCGCCTCCTCGGCGAGGCGGCGCTGGCCGAGACGCTGCGTCGGATCGTCGGCGTGCGCCTGTGCCACCTCGTCGATCTCGGTGAGGTCGAGGAACGTGAACAGCTTCAGGAACCGCTCTACATCGCGGTCGTCGGTGTTCAGCCACCACTGGTAGTAGGCGTACGGCGAGGTCATGGTCGGAGCGAGCCAGGGGGCGTTGCCGGCGCTCTTGGAGAACTTCTTCCCGTCGGACCCCTCGATCAGCGGCCAGACGAGCCCGAACACCTCCACGCCGTGCAGGCGGCGAGTCAGGTCGACGCCGGCGACGATGTTGCCCCACTGGTCGGAGCCGCCCCCCTGGAGGCGGCAGCGCTCGGCTGCGTACAGGTGGGCGAAGTCGTAGGCCTGCAGCAGCTGGTAGCTGAACTCGGTGTAGCTGATGCCCTGCTCGCGCGATTCGAGCCGCCGCTTCACCGACTCCCGGCCGATCATGGCGTTCACCGAGAAGTGCTTGCCGACGTCGCGGAGGAACTCGAGGAAGCCCATCCGACCGAGCCACTCGTGGTTGTCGGCCAGCCGCCCCCGCTCGGGGGTGGACAGGTCGAGGAAGCGCGAGAGCTGTCCCCGGATCGCCGCCATGTTGGCCTCGAGCTGCTCGTCGTCGAGCAGCTCGCGCTCCGCGTCGGCCCCGGAGGGATCCCCGATCCGCCCGGTCGCGCCGCCGGCGATCGCGATCGGCCGGTGACCGAGCCGCTGCAGCCACGCCATCGCCATGATCCCGACGAGGCTGCCCACGTGGAGCGACGCCGCCGTCGGGTCGAACCCCACGTAGTACGTGACGCTCTCGGTCTCGAGGAGCTTGCGCAGCCCGTCGGCGTCGGTGACGTCGTGCACGAACCCCCGCTCGGCGAGGACGTCGAAGGCGTTCGTGGCGCTCATGGTCCTCCGACGCTACCGGGGCCGCCACGGGCCGGGCGAACCACACGACCTACGCTCGGGGCGACCCGACGCCGGAGGCCGCGGTGGTGTTCCAGCGCAAGAGCCCGCAGGACGACGAGCGGGAGGAGGGTTCCGCGGCCGCGGCCGACCTGGACGACCGCGCGTGCCCGACGTGCCGCGAGCGCTTCCCCGCGTGGGTGGAGCGCTGCCCCGAGCACGGCACGGAGACCGTGGGGATCGAGGACCTCCCGCCGCCGGCCGACCCGCTGTTGGAGCGCTTCCTCGCTCAGGCCGGCGACGAGGGCCCCGACGGCGGCGACGCCCCCGCCTGACCGTCGACGGCGAGCGCCGCGCGCAACCGCTCGGCCTCCTCGACCGCGCGGGCGGCCCCCTCCTCGTCGATGGGGTGCGCGCTGAAGCGCGCCTCGACGAACCGGTCGGTCAGTCGGTCCAGCGTGCCACGCTCCCCGCTGACCACGCGCGCGAGCGCCGTCTCGAACTCGTACGGTGTCTGCGACGCCCGCCTCGGCACTCCGCGCTCGGCTGCGGCACCCAGCACCGCGGCGTAGGCGTCGAGGACGCGCTGCCGTGGGCGGTGGTCCCCACGCCGATCGGGCGGGGCGCGATCGGTCTCCGGCCGTCGACCGGGGAGGACCCCGTCCGACCCGACCGGCGGCGTCCCGGCGAGTCGCTGCCAGACATCCGTGAGCAGCCGCACCGGCAGCCAGCCCCGCAGCCGGCCGAGCAGCCGGCCCGGGCGCAGCGCGGCCAGCAGCCGACGCAGTGGCCCGCGCGGGCGCCGCCGCGCGCTGACGCCCGCCTGTTCGCCCGCGTCGACCGCCTTGAGGAGGACCAGGAAGACGAGCACGCAGGCGACGGCGACGATGAGGTAGGGGACGGCCGACTCGACCGACGGTGGCAGCAGCCCGTGCGGCAGCAGCTCGCGCGGAGCGCGCCACGTTCCCTCCCCGAACGGGTCCCACCCCCGCCAGTCGATCTCGGGCGCGGTCGGCTCCTCGGGTGCGCGCTCGATGCGCCCGAGCCGTTCGAAGACCCCGGCGGTGCCGCGCACGATCGCCCGGACGGCAGCGACGACGAGACCGACGGCGCCGACCCCCGCGGGCGTGGGCAGCGCGAGCGCGAGGACGACCGCGGCGAGGATCAGCAGCGCACTCGTCCGCCGCCAGCGTCCGGTCACCTCCTCGTCGATGACCGTCCCGACCTCGCCCCAGCGGGTGCGCAGCGACCCGAGGCGCACCCGCGCGAGTCCCGCCACCGCGACCACCAGGTAGGTGAGCGCCGCGAGCGTGGCCGTGAGGGTCGGTCCGTCCGCCCGGGCGGTGAGTCCGACGCCGAGCGCGACCGCGACGGTGGCGAGCAGGAACCGCCGGGTCAACCGCTCCAGCGGATCGCCGGCGACCCGGACCCGTCCGCGGGCCTCCGCTGCGGCGAGATCGCGGAGGGTCGTGGCCACCGCGCCCCACCCGGCGACGGCGACCCCGACGAGGACCACCAGCTCGAGATCGACCACGGACACGGGCCGCACGCCCCAGCC
Source organism: uncultured Actinomycetota bacterium (assembly GCA_964483845.1). GTDB lineage: Bacteria > Actinomycetota > Nitriliruptoria > Nitriliruptorales > JAHWKO01 > CAZADJ01. The sequence goes on from CAZADJ010000108.1 coordinate 8,665, forward strand.
CCGCAGCACCGCCGCCGCCTCGGCGGCGGGCCGGCCGACGAGCCAGCTGAGGCGGGCCAGGACCACGAGCGCGGCCCCCTCGACGACGCGGACGTGGGTCGCCGTCCG
>CAZADJ010000109.1:0-8753 GCA_964483845.1 uncultured Actinomycetota bacterium
GCGGCGCCCCTGGCGCGGGACGCTACCGGGCACGGTAGTTGCACCGTTGTAGTTCCGGTGCGAACATGGGTGGGACGCAGGCGACGATCAGCGGACGATCAGCGAGGGAGATGCGCATGGGCGAGGTCATCGGCGGCGGTGACGACGCGGCGGAGGACGCCGGGTTGGACGACCGCGAGCGCGGTATCCTCGATTTCGAGCGCGACTGGTGGAAGTTCGCCGGTGCCAAGGAGCAGGCGATCCGGGAGCGGTTCGACCTGTCCTCCACGCGCTACTACCAGCTGCTGAACGAGCTGATCGACTCCGACCGGGCCCTGGCCTACGACCCGATGCTCGTCAAGCGGCTCCGCCGGATGCGCGCCGCCCGCCAGCGGAAGCGTGCCGCCCGCCGCCTCGGCGTCGACCTGGGATCGTGATGGGGACGTGAACAACGGCAAGCACACGCCGGTCGGCGATCGCAGTTTCGCGATCTCCGTGCTCACACACCTCGCCGCCGGTGTCGCGCTCGTCCTGGCGGTCGCCGGCGCCTTCTGGGGCCTCGGGCAGGTACGGGCACCCGAGACCACGCCGGTGATCACCGCTCCGGACGAGACCCCCGACCCGGCGCCTGAGGCCGGGGATACCCCGGCGGACGAAGCGGAAGCGGACGAGACCCCGGCTGACGTGCCGGACGAGGCCGATGAACCGGACGCGGACGAGCCTGAAGAGGTTGACGAGCCCGACGAGACGGACGAGCCCGAGACGCGGGCGCACGCCCCCCAGGACGTGAGCGTCCAGATACTGGACGCGGCCGGCGACGACGGAACGCGGACGCGGGTCGCCGAGGGATGGCTCCGCGACGACGGCTACCGGATCGTCGCGACCAACCGTGCGGTGCGGACCTACGAGCAGACCACCGTGTTCTACTCGCCGGGTGGCGAGAGCAAGGCGCGTCAGATCGCCGACGAGTTCGGGTACGCGGTGGTGGAGGAGAAGCCTGACAACCTCTCCGAGAGCGTGGACGTGCACGTCGTCGTCGGTCAGGACCACCCGACCGGCTGAGCCCGACCGGTCGAGGTCAGCGCCTCAGTTGTTGCGCAGCAGCTGCAGCTTCTCGAGGATCATCTGCCGGCGCCGCTCCTCCTCCTCGGGGTCGCTGCGCAGCACGTTGCCGAGCACCTGTGACAGCGACAGCGGCGAGAAGGGCTTCGTGATGTAGTCGGCGGCGCCGCTCGACCAGCCGCGGATCTGGTCCTGATCCTGGACCTTGGCGGTGAGCATGACGACCGGGATGTCGGCCGTCTCCGGATCGGACTTCAGCGCGGCGAGCACCTGCCAGCCGTCCATCTTCGGCATCATCACGTCGAGGAGGACGGCATCGGGCTGCTCCTCGCGGACCAGCCTCATCGCCTCCTCACCGTCGCCGGCCTCGATCACCTCGTACCCTTCGAACTCGAGGTTGACGCGGCACAGGAGGAGGACGTCGGGCTCGTCGTCGACGACGAGGACCTTGTAACCGTCGGTCACGGCGCCTCCAAACGGCGGGGAACGGGCGCACCGACCAGTATCCCTGACGCAGGAGTGTTGTGCACCCGGCGTGAGGACGGGGTCACGCTGGGCTAGTCCCCCGCCACCGTCCGAGCGCCGGACGCTCGTCCACCCGGAGGACAGGCTCCGCCAGCTCGACCCCGGGCGATCGACGGCCGGCGTCCCGCCGGGGCTGGAGGAGACGGTCGGCCGGGGCGGCGGTGAGCCGGCCCTCGCGGTGGAGGCGGGTCGCGACCGCGAGCGTCACCTCGCTCGCCATGCGCCCCAGCTCCGGCAGGGGTTGGTGGGCGTGGCGCCGATCGCCGAGCTCGACCTGCGCGATGCCGTCGGGGCCGAGGAGGTCCGCGACGTCGATGAGCAGGCCGATCTCCACCCCGTAACCGGTGGCGAACGGAACCTGCTCGAGCACCGCGCGCCGGCCCGCGTACTCCCCGGCGAGGGGCTGGACGACCGCGGCCAGCTCGGGCCAGAACGCGTTCAGCAGGGGCCGTGCGGTCAGCTCCGTCACCCGCCCGCCCTCCGCGGGGCCGTCGGACCCGCCGCCCGTCAGAGGCCGGCGGTAGGAGGCCTTGACGAGCCCCACACGCGGATCGTCGAGCAGGGGGCGCACGAGCGCGGCGACCCACCACGCCGCGAAGCCGATCACGTCCGCGTCGACGAAGACGACCAGGTCGGCTGAGGTCCGGGCGAGGCCCTTCCAGAGCGCGTCACCCTTCCCGCTGCCGGGACCGGCCCCGCGCAGCGCCTCGCCCTGGTCGATCACGCTCGCGCCGGCCGCGGCGGCCACGGTCGCGGTCCCGTCCGTCGATCCGCCGTCCACGACGAGCAGCTCGGTGACGAGGCCGGCACCGTGGACGAGCTCCGAGCCGATGGTCTCCACGATCGGGCCGACCGTCGCGGCCTCGTTCAGCGCGGGGATCACCACGGCGACGCCGGCGCCCCGCGCACGAGCCGCGTGGGCCACCGCAGCCACGTCGGCATCGCCGGCCAGTGGCGGGCGCACGCCCCCGTCGCCATCTCCGGAGGGCTCCATCGCTCGCTGGCCTCCCGGTCGCCTGACGACGGTGGACTTGCGGTGGTGGACCGTGGGTGGCACCGTACTCGCGGTAGCTCATCCGGAGAGGTGGAGGGCTCGGGCCCGACGAAACCTCGGCAACCTCCCGCGGACGCGGCGGGGATGGTGCCAAACCCGGCTCCCGTGACCGACGGGGGACGATGAGACGGTGGCTCGCAACCACCACTCCGTCGCTCCCGGTTCCGGGGGCGAGGTCAGGCGCCGTCACCCGGCCGCTCGTGCCGTGGGCGACAGGAGTGATCCGTGACCGCCACGCTGACCGCCAACGTCGTCCGCCTCCGTTGCCGCGAGTGCGGTGCCGAGGAGGAGATCGCGCCGACGCACGTCTGCACGCGGTGCTTCGGCCCGCTGCGCGTCGACTACCGCGACGACGTCACCGTCACCCGCGAGGAGATCGCCGCGGGCCCGCCGAGCGTCTGGCGCTACGCGCCGCTGCTCCCGGTGCTCGAGGACGGGCCGATCCCCGACGACCTCCGTGCCGGCTACACGCCGCTCGTGCGCGCCGACCGTCTGGCCGAGCGGCTCGGCCTCCGTGAGCTGTGGCTGAAGGACGACACGCGCAACCCGACCGGCTCCTTCAAGGACCGCGTGGTGACGATGGCGCTCGCCGCCGCGCGGTCGTTCGGGATGGGCACGGTCGCGTGCGCCTCGACCGGGAACCTCGCCAACGCCGTGGCCGGCGCGGCCGCCAAGGCCGGCCTCGACGCCTACGTGCTCGTCCCCCGTGACCTCGAGCGCGCCAAGATCACCACGTCGGCCGTCTACGGGGCCGCGCTCGTCGCCGTCGACGGCGACTACGACGCGGTCAACCGCCTGTGCGCCGAGATCGCCGACGACCGCGGCTGGGGGTTCGCGAACGTCAACCTGCGCCCCTACTACGCGGAGGGGTCCAAGACGCTCGGCTTCGAGGTCGCCGAGCAGCTCGGCTGGGAGCTGCCCGACCACGTCGTCGTCCCGATCGCATCCGGTGCGCAGCTGGTGAAGGTGCGCGAGTCCTTCGACGTGCTCGCCGACCACGGCCTCGTCGAGGCCGGACCCGTGCGCATCTCCGGGGCGCAGGCCGCCGGCTGCGCCCCCGTCGCCGACGCGTTCGCACGCGGCGACGACGAGGTCCGTCCCGTCCGACCCGACACGATCGCCCGCTCGCTGGCCATCGGCGACCCGGCCGACGGTCGCTACGCGCTGCGGGCCGTGCGCGAGACCGGTGGCGCGATCCGCGCCGTCAGCGACGAGGAGGTGATCGGTGGGATCCGCCTGCTCGCGGAGACCGAGGGCATCTTCGCGGAGACCGCCGGGGGGGTCACCGTCGCGACGCTGGAGCGGCTCGTCCGTGACGGCGCCGTCGACCCCGACGAGCGCGTCGTCGCGCTCATCACGGGTCACGGGCTGAAGACCGTCGAGGCGCTGATCGACCACGTCGGTCCCGCCCACTCGATCCCCGCGTCGCTCGATGCGTTCGATGCGGCGGTCGCGGACCGCGCGCCCGCTCCCAGTCCCGCCTGACCGACCACCGACCGGAACCGACCGAGCCCGACCGCCCGACAACGACCGTGAGGAACCCCGATGGCCGTCACCGTCCGAATCCCGAGCCCACTCCGCGGTCTGACCGACGACGCCGCCAAGGTCGAGGTCGAGGCCGCCGACGTCCGCGGCGTCATCGAGCAGCTGGAGGCGAAGCACCCGGGCTTCGCGGAGCGGCTCCTCGACGACGACGGGGAGCTCCAGCGCTTCGTGAACGTGTTCGTCGCGGACGAGGACGTGCGCTTCGAGGACGGGCTCGACACGCCCGTACCCGACGACGAGGTCGTCTCCATCGTGCCGGCGGTCGCCGGTGGGTGACCGAGGCGCGGGGGCGGCGCCGTCCGGGCAGCACGCCCCCCGGTCGAGGGCGACGGAGCGTCCCGACCCGAGGTCCGGGCCGGATCGCCGTGTCCGTGGCACCATCCTCCCCATGTCCACGCGCAACGCCGATCGCCCCGTCCCGCCGTGCTGCTGAGCGCGCTGATCGTCGCGTTCGTCGCCGCGTACGTGCTGCGCGGCTGGCGGCGGGGGCTCGTGGTCGAGGTGATCGAGCTCGTGGGACTCGTCGCCGCGATCCTCTCCGCCTACCTCCTCTGGCCGGTGATCCGATCGTTCACCGGCGGGTGGACCGCGGCCGCGGGCGGGTTCGCGGTGTTCGCGATCGTCTTCGGGGTCGCGCTCGCGAGCGCCGGCTGGGCGGGCCGCCACACCTCGTCCCTACCCCAGTTCGGGGTCGCCGTCGACGGGCTGGGCGGGACGCTGTTCGCGGCGACCTGGAGCGTGCTCCTCGCGACGGCGATGCTGTTGCTCGCGATCACCGCTCCCGGCGCCCGGGCGCAGCTCGCCGAGCCGGTCTGCGACGCTCCGGTCGCCCGCGTACTGATCTCCGAGTCCAACCCGCTGCACCCGGGCGGCGAGCGGTTGGCGGTGCTCGGCCGCCCCGTCCTGCTCTGGCTGAACCAGCGGCTCGCCGACGGGCTCACGCTGTCCCACGCCGAGTCGATCTGCGACGACCTGCCCCGCGCCGAGGACCCGGGCGGCACCCCTGACCCGACGCACTTCTCCTTCCCGGAGACGAGCGACGAGGACGTCAGCGTCGATGCCGACGCGGAGGCCGAGGTCCTGGAGCTGCTGAACGCCGCACGCGCCGAGGCGGGGCTCGACCCGCTGGAGCCCCGCGAGGACGTCCGGGAGGTGGCGCGGGCTCACTCCCTGGACATGTACGTGCGTGGCTACTTCGCGCACGAGACCCCCGAGTGCCGCGAGGAGGGGCCGGACGCCGAGGGCTGCGCGGACCCGTTCGACCGGTTGCGAGCGGCCGGGATCAGCTACGACTTCGCGGGCGAGAACCTCGCCCTCGCGCCGACGCCCCAGCAGGCGCACGACGGGCTGATGCGCTCGCCGGGCCACCGGGCCAACATCCTGCACCCCGACTACACCCACGTCGGGATCGGCGTGTACCGCGGGCCGTACGGGCTGATGGTGACGCAGAACTTCACCGGCTAGTGGCCCTGCAGACCCGTTAGGTCAGGGGGGCGGGGTCCGCCCGGTCCCGGGTCAGTTCCCGGCGGCGCGGCGGGCGCGCTGCGCGGCCCGGATCGGGTCCGGGTCGTCGGCGCCGACCACCGCGTCGATCCACCGTCCGATCAGGGACAGGCCGGCCGCGCGGTGGAAGCGGTCGCGTCGCCGTGCCTCCTCGGCGAGCGCGTCCGGGTCGACGCCGACCGCCTCGCAGTGGTCGCGGTGTTGCTGGTCGGCCAGCCACGTCGCGACCTGCGCGGCGTCGACCTCCGGGTGGAACTGGACCCCGTAGCTGCCCTCCCGGGGCGTGCGCCACGCGGCGACCCCGTCGGAGCCGTCGAGCATGGCGACGGCGCCGTCGGGCAGCTCGACCACCTCGTCCTCGTGCAGCAGCAGCTGCGCCGAGCCGTCGGGCCAGCCGGCGAAGACGGGATCGTCGGCCGCGTCCTCGGTGCGCGTCAGCGGCAGGTAGCCGACCTCGGGGTTGGCGCGCCGCTCGACCCGCCCGCCGAGTGCCGTCGCGAGCAGCTGCGAGCCGAGGCAGATGCCGAAGGTCGGGACCCCCCGTTGCTGGAGCGTGGTGAGCAGCTCCAGCTCGGCCGCCATCCACGGGTGCTCGTCGCGGTCGGGCACCCCCATCGGACCGCCGAGCACGATCGCGCCCCGGACCCGCTCGAGGTCGGGTGGGGGCGCACCAGCGCCCACGTCGACGAGGCGCCACGGCCGCTGGTGCGCCCGGGCGTCGAGCACCTCCGTGAGGGCGGAGGGCCCGGTGCGGACGGCGTGCTGGAGCACGATCAGCTCGCCGTAGTCGAACTCGGCAACGTCGGTCATGTCACGATCGTAGGTGGCCGACGTGCCAGTAGCCTGCGCACGTCGGCTGACGGATCGGAGGCAGGCGTGCGCTCGCTGCTCATCTGCGCGCTCGCGCTCGCGGCGCTCGGGGCCTGCGCGGGTGAACCGCCCGAGCCGTCCGGGGAGGCCCCCGAGGCGGTCCCCGAGGCCGTGATCGACCTCGACGACCGGCCCAGCGTGGAGATCCCGGAGGACGAGCCTCCCCCGGACGAGCTGATCGTCGAGGAGCTCCTCGCGGGTGACGGGCAGACGGTCGGTGCCGACGACGTCGTCACCGTCCACATCATCGGGGTGACCTGGGAGGCCGGCCAGCGGGTGGTGTCATCGTGGGATCGTGGCGCCCCACGCAGCTTCGCGGTCGAGATGCTGATCCCCGGCGTCCGCGAGGGGATCACGGGGATGGCGGTCGGGGCCCGACGGCGCATCGTCGTCCCGCCCGAGCTCGGCTACGGGGACGACGCGCCCGCGGGGATCGGTCCCGACGACACGTTGGTGTTCGTGGTCGACCTCGTCAGCATCGGATGAGGAGGGTGTCCGTGGCCGGTGACACGAGCGGAGACGTCGAGGAGCTGATCCGCGGCGGCGACCTCGACGAGCTCATGCTGGAGGTGGACCGACGCTGCGGCGCGCGGGACTGGGACGGGCTCGTCCACCTGCGCGACCGGTGCCTCGCGGCGATCGAGGTCGGTCGGCAGCTGTGGGGTGTGGCCCAGTTCGCCGAGTACCGCCTCGCGCTCGAGGCGCCGGGGCCCTACGCCGCCGAGGTCTGCAGGCCCGGCGCCGGACGCTTCACCCTCGGACCGCTCACCGAGGTCGCCGCGTCGGCCCACACGTGGGACGAGCTCGCGGACCACCTGCCGACGTCGTGGGCGGCCTCGACCGTCGCGCAGGAGCGGGTGATCCGCGGCGAGGATCTGACCGGCGACCCACGGGCCCACCCCGAGGACCTCGACCTCCCGCTGGTCCTCCAGGACTGGGAGCCGAGCTACCCCGTGCCCCGCTACCGGTCCCACGACCTGCTCGAGGGCGGGCCGGCGCCGCTGGGGGATGTCGCACACGAGCCGGTCGTCGCCGCGGGCGAGCCCGAGCCCATCGAGATGCCGCTGCTCGAGCGCGCCGTCCGCGAGGTGACGGCCACGTGGGTCGACCAGTCCAACGGCGGGTCCCGGCTCGTCGTGGTCCGCGGTGGCGCCGACGCGGCGGTGACGGCGCTCGTGCCGGAGGGGCGGATCGCCGCGATCGCGCCGGCCGCGGCGCTGGAGCGTCTGGCATGGGCGGCCGCCTCCGGCGGCGCCTACGGGCGTCGACGGGGGATGGCGGCGGGGCGTTCGAGCGCCGTGTTCGTCGCGCGGGCTGCGAGCGGTCTCGACCTGGACGCCGACGTCGATGAGCTCGGCGCGCGTCTCGACGAGCTCGACTGGTGGCACATCGCGACCCCCGAGGGCGGCTGGTGGCTGCGGCTCGCGGTCGCCGACCCCGAGGCGGGCTGGGCGGCCGCGCTGGACGCGTGGGACCGTGAGCTCGAGGACGAGACGACCTAGGTGGTGCCGTGCTGCTGGCGGGCGACGGTCGCGGCGCGCTCGCGCAGCTCGCGGACGGGGACACCCAGAGCGGTCGCGGCGCGGCGGACGTCGTCCGCCTCCGGGGAGGCACGCAGCACCTGACCGTCCAGCTCGACGACCTTGACGCGGATCGCCTCACCGTCGATCTCGATCCGCTCCGTGCGACGTGGCAACGCACGCTTGCGAACGCGGTGGTGGCGGACGCCGATCGTCGTCGACTCCCTGAACAGGACCTGCTCCATGACCGCGACGTCCGTCTCGTCGGCGAGCGCGACGAGCGTGTGGCCGGGTCGGCCCTTCTTCATCAGCACCGGCACCGCCCAGGCGTCGTGCGCACCGGCTGCGCGCAGCGCGTCGAGGACGATCGGCACGAGGTCGGGCGCGAGGTCGTCCACGGTGGCCTCCACGACGACCGCGGGAGCCGCGCCGGCGTCGGGTCCGCTCTCGCCGAGCAGGATCGTGAGGACGCTGGTCGTGGTCCCGTCACGGCTCGTGGTCATACCACGCCCGGTGCCGGTCAGCCGGAGCACGGGCAGACCCCCGGCGGGGGTCACGAGCGTCGCCAGCAGGACGGCCCCGGTCGGGGTGGTGAGCTCGCGGTCGCCACCGCCGTGGAGCGTGAACCCGCGGAGGAGCTCCGTGACCGCCGGCGCGGGGACCGGGAGCTGACCGTGTCCCGTGGCGACGGTTCC
>CAZADJ010000110.1:0-8742 GCA_964483845.1 uncultured Actinomycetota bacterium
TCGGCTGCGGAGTCTCATCGCGGAGTTCCCGCGACTCACCACCGGCGCGATCCAGTACGAGGTCCCGGAGACCAACCTCGCGCTCGCCGAAGCGGAACTGTCCCGTGTCACCGGCCCCGACCCTGAGGTGTGGGCCCACGCGGGTGCCCAGGCGTTCTACGCGTACTGGAACCTCTACTGCCGCTGGCGCCACGCCGAGGCGCTCCTCGCCGTCGGCGTACACGACGAGGGCGAGGCTGTCCTCCGGGACACGCACGCGGAGGCCACCGAGATCGGTGCTGGGCTCGTCCGCCGTGAGCTCGAGGCGCTCGCCGAACGGACCGGGGTCACGCTCCCCCGGCCGTGAGGCGGACGGGGAGGCCGGAGCCGGCCATCTCCGCCTTCACCTCCCCGACGCGCAGCTCCCCGAAGTGGAAGATCGACGCGGCCAGGACCGCGGCGGCGCCTCCGCGCTCCACCGCCTCGACCATGTGCTGCGCCGTCCCCGCTCCCCCGCTCGCGATCACCGGGAGGTTCACCGCCCCGGTGACGGCGGCGAGGAGCTCCACATCGAAGCCCGCCTTCGTGCCGTCACGATCCATCGAGGTCAGCAGGAGCTCGCCGGCGCCCCGCCTCTCGCATTCCACAGCCCACTCGACGACGTCCCGGCCGGTCGGCGTCCGGCCGCCGTGGATCACCACCTCCCAGCCGGAACCGTCCTCGCGGCGGCGGGCGTCGATCGCGGAGACGACGCACTGCGATCCGAAGGCCTCGGCCGCCTCGGACAGGACCTCGGGCCGCTCGACCGCGGCGGTGTTCAGGGACACCTTGTCGGCGCCCGCCCGGAGCATGCGGCGCACATCGTCGGCGCTGCGGATCCCCCCGCCGACCGTGAGCGGGATGAAGACCTGCTCCGCCGTCCGCCGCACCGCGTCGACCATCGTGTCCCGGTCCTCCGCCGACGCGGTGATGTCGAGGAAGACGAGCTCGTCGGCGCCCTCGGCGTCGTAGACCCGGGCCAGCTCGACCGGGTCACCGGCGTCACGGATGTCGACGAAGCGCACGCCCTTCACGACCCGGCCGGCGTCCACGTCGAGACAGGGGATGACGCGGACCGCCAACCCCCCATCGGGTTCGGCACCGCTACCGCCCACCGGTCGCCTCCTCGGCCGCTCGCAGCGCCTCCTCCAGCGTGAACCGTTCCGCGTACAGCGCCTTGCCGATGATCGCCGCGTCCACCCGCGCATGGCAGGCGGCGAGGTCACGCACGTCGTCGAGCGTCGCGACACCGCCGGAGGCGGTGACCGACGCGGTGGTCGCCTCGGCGACACGGGCGAGCATCCCGAGGTTCGGGCCGGCGAGCATCCCGTCGCGGTCGACGTCGGTGTAGACGAAGCGTCGCACCCCCATCGCGGTGAAGCGGTCGAGCGCCTCGAACAGGTCCCCGGCCTCCTCGGTCCAGCCCCGCGCCCGCAGCGTCCGGCCGTCGGCGTCGAGGCCGACGGCGACGCTCTCGGGCCCGTGCTCGGCGATGCACCTGTCGACGAAGTCCGGATCGCTCAGCGCCATCGTGCCGACCACGACGCGACGCGCGCCGTAGGTGAGCGACGCCGCGACGTCCTCGAGGCTGCGGATCCCACCCGACGCCTGGACCGGCAGCGCGGTCTCGTCCACGATCGCCGCGATCAGGTGACGGTTACGCGGCTCGCCGGTGAACGCCGCGTCGAGGTCGACGACGTGGAGCCACTCGGCCCCGGCATCGGCCCAGCGTCGTGCCGCCGCGACCGGGTCGGTGTCGTACACGGTCTCCGCGTCGGCCTCACCGCGCGTGAGCCGGACCGCCTTCCCGTCGCGGATGTCCACCGCCGGGTAGAGGGTGAGCGTCACGACGCCTCCCCGTGACCCGATCCCCTGGGAACCTCGGCCAGCGACGCGATCCAGTTGCTGAGGAGGCGCGCGCCGACCTGTGCGGACTTCTCGGGGTGGAACTGCGTCCCGACGGTCGCGCCGACCCGGACCACGGCCGGGAACGGGTCCGGGTAGCGGGTCGTGGCGACGACGTGGCCGTCCTCGGTGGGGGCCGCCCGGTAGGAGTGCACGAAGTACGCGCGCTCGCCAGCGACGCCCCGCAGCAGGGGGTCCCGTCGGTACGCACCGGTCGCGGTGAGCACGTTCCAGCCCATGTGCGGCACCCGCACGGACGGCGGGAGCCGCACGACCCGACCGGGCAGCACGCCGAGGCCGGCCGTGTCACCCTCCTCGCTGTGCTCGTACAGCAGTTGCATCCCGACGCAGATCCCGAGCATCGGGCGATCGGCGGCGGCCCAGTCGACGACCAGGTCGGCGAGCCCGCGGCGCCGGAGCGCGGCGAGACACGATCCGACGTGGCCGACACCGGGGACCACGAGCGCGTCCGCCTCCCCGGCGAACTCGGCGTCGTCGGTCACCGTGACCTCGGCGCCGGCGCGCTCGAGGCCGCGCTGCGCGGAGCGCAGGTTGCCGGCCTCGTAGTCGAGCAGCGCGACCCGAGGCGACCGGGTCGCGGCGGTCACGCCAGGCTCCCCTTCGTCGAGGGGACGGCGGTGCCGGTGACGGCGACGGCCCGCCGCAGCGCGACCGCGACCGCCTTGAACACCGCTTCGTGCACGTGGTGGGTGTTCGCTCCGCGGACGAGGTCGACGTGCAGCGTCACCTTCGCGTTCGCCGTCACCGCCTCGAGGAAGTGCTCGGTCAACGACGTCTCGTAGGTCCCGATCAGCTCCACCGGACTCTCCACCTCGTACACGAGGTACGGCCGCCCCGACAGGTCGATCGCGGCCCGCGCGAGGCTCTCGTCGATCGGGACCGCCGCGTCCCCGTAGCGCTCGACGCCGGCCCGGTCACCCCACGCCTCGGCCAGGGCCTCGCCGAGCGCGATCCCGACGTCCTCGACCGTGTGGTGCGCATCGACCTCGAGGTCACCGTCCGCGCTCACGCGGAGGTCGAGGTGTCCGTGGCGGGCGAGCTGCTCGAGCATGTGGTCGAAGAAGGCCACCCCGGTCGCGACCTCGGCGTCCCCGCTGCCGTCGAGGTCCACCTCGACGGCGACGGTCGTCTCGCGGGTCTGGCGCTCGGTTCGGGCGCGTCGGGCGTCCATCGTGGTCCTCGTCGGTGCGGCCGACCGAGACTACCCGGGCGCGCAGACGGCCCGGAAGGCGGCGAGACAGGCATCGTTCTCCTCGCGGGTCCCGATCGTGACCCGGACGCAGCCCTCCAACCGGGGGGAGGTGGAGAAGTCCCGCACGAGCACCCCGTGCTCGAGGAGCCGGTCGAACAGCCGCGCGGAGGTGCTGCACACGAGCACGAAGTTCGCGACCGACGGCACCACCTGGACGCCGTCGATCGCGGCGAGCTCGGCACACACCCGCTCACGCTCCGCGACCACCCGCGGGACGTGCGACAGCATCGCCGGACCCAGATCGAGCGCGACGAGCGCGGCCGCCTGCTTCAGGCTGTCGAGGTGGTACGGGAGCCGCACGATCTGGAGGTCGTCCACGACCCACCGCGGGCCGAGGAGGTAGCCGAACCGCAGACCGGCGAGGCGCAGCGCCTTCGAGAACGTCCGCGTCACCACCAGGCGTGGGAGCGCGTCGAGGAGCGGCCGCACCGAGTCGGCGCCGAACTCGACGTACGCCTCGTCCACGACCACGAGCGCGTCGGAGCGGTCGTGCAGCGCGCGGATCGCGGCGCGCCCGACCGGGACGCCGGTCGGGTTGTTCGGGTGCGCGACCAGCACCACGTCGGGCTCATGGACGGAGACGGCCTCGGCCGCCACGTCGGCCGTGAGCACCAGATCGGCCGGGAGGTCGTGCTCGACGTGATCCGTGGCGGTGACGCGGGCCAGCAGCGGGTACATCGCGTAGCCGGGACGGAAGGTCAGCACGCGTCGACCGGTCCCCCCGTACGCGAGCAGTAGCTGCTGGAGGAGCTCGTTCGAGCCGTTCGCGACCCACACGTCGTGCCGGTCGACCCCGTCGATCGCCGCCAGCCGGCCGCGCACTTCGGTGGCGTCCCGATCCGGGTAGCGGTGCAGCCCGAGGTGACCCAGCCGGTCACGCACACCGTCCAGGAACTCCCCGGGCGGGGCCTCAGCGGTCTCGTTGGTGTTCAGCCGGACCGGGACGTCGAGTTGCGGCGCACCGTACGGAGCGACGCCGTCGAGGTCGTCGCGGACCGGGACGCGCTCGCGCCGGGCGGTCCCGCCGGGCCCGCTCGTGTCGGCTCCGGCGCCGTCACCCGCCCCGCTCACGCGTCCTCCCCACCGTCGCGACCGACGCGGACGTCGACCGCTCGCGCGTGTGCCGGCAGGTCCTCCGCGGCCGCCATGCGCGACACGATCGGCTGCAGTTCGGCGAGGCGTCCGGCCTCGTAGGCGACGTGGCTGATGTGGACGAGGAAGTCCGTCGTGTGGAGACCACCCCGGAAGCGGGCGGTGCCCGCCGTGGGCAGCGTGTGGTTCGGCCCCGCGGCGTAGTCGCCGAGCGAGACCGGCGTCATCGAGCCGACGAAGACCGCGCCGGCGAAGCGGACCCGGTCGGCGACCGACGCGGGGTCGTCCGTCTGGATCTCGAGGTGCTCGGGCGCGAAGCGGTCCGTCACCGCCACCGCGGCCTCGAGGTCGTCCACCAGCACGGCGACGCCCTGCCCGCCCAGCGCGGCGGCGATGCGCTCGTGGTGGCGGGCTCCAGCCACTTCCTCCTCGAGGGCGGCCTCGACCTCTCCGACCAGCGCAGGCTCGGTGGTCACCAGGAGGCAGGATGCGAGCTCGTCGTGCTCGGCCTGGGCGACGAGGTCCGCGGCGACGATCCGCGGGTCGGCGGTGTCGTCCGCGATGACGGCGATCTCGGTCGGGCCTGCGTACCCGTCGATCCCGCACCGCCCGTCGGCCTGGACGAGGAGCTTCGCGGCGGCCGTGTAGGCGTTGCCGGGCCCGACGATCTTGTCGACCGCCGGGACGGTCTCGGTGCCGTACGCCATCGCGGCGATCGCCTGGGCACCGCCGATGCGGAACACGCGGTCGACGCCGACGAGGCGGGCCACGGCGAGCACCACCGCGGCGGGCCAGCCATCGCCCCCGGTCGGTGGCGAGCAGAGCACGACCTCGTCCACACCGGCGACCCGGGCCGGGACCGCCGCCATGTAGACGCTCGACGGCAGCGGGGACACGCCACCGGGGACGTAGGAGCCGACCCGGGCGAGTGGTCGGTAGCGCTGTCCGAACCGCGCACCGTCCTCCTCGGACTCCCAGTCCCGGGGGCGGGCCAGCTCGTGGAAGCGGCGGACCTGTGCGACCGCGCCCTCGGTCGCGGTCCGCAGGTCCGGATCCAGCCGGTTCACGGCACCGTCGAGACGGTCCCCGGGGACCTCGAGCCGGTCGACGTCGACCCCGTCGAAGCGGAGGGTCAGCTCACGGAGAGCGACGTCCCCGCGGTCGCGGACGGCAGCGAGCACCTCCGCCGCGGCCTCCCGGGCCTCGTCGAGCCCGGCCGAGGGCCGTGGGAGGGCGACGTCGCGCACGTCACGACCGCGCAGGTCGACGAGCTGCAGGCGGGACATGGCACACACCACGGTCAGAGAGCGGCTGGGAGACGAGCGGCGAGCGTAGCGCAGCCGCCCCGACGGCTCGCCGCCGAGGGGCGCCTCCGGGGGCGTTCAGGTCCCCGGACGAGCCACCGGATCACCGGCGTAGCGGTGGGGGTCCTCGAGCGACGATCGCTTCGGGAGCCGCACGGAGAACGTCGATCCATCCTCCTCGTTGCGTGTCGCCCACACCCTCCCGCCGTGCGACGCGACGAGGGTGCGGACGATGTAGAGACCGAGCCCGACCCCGCCCGCGACGCCGGGGCCGCCGCGCCGGAAGCGCTCGAAGATGGATTCCAGCTCGTCGTCCGAGATCCCCGGTCCGTGGTCGACGACGTCGACCTGGACCTCGTCCTCGTCGTCGCGCACGACGATCTCCACCGACGAGCCCGGCGGCGAGTACTTGACGGCGTTGTTCAGGAGGTTCTCGAAGATGCGCGAAAGCGCATCCTCGTCACCCGGGACGTGGGCCTCGGTCGCACCGCTCACGGTGATGTCGCGTCGAGCTCCCTCCTGCGCGGCGGCGATGGTCCCGATGTGGTCGGCCAGGTCGGTGAGCAGCGTTCCGAGCTCCACGCGGTCGCGTCGCAGCTCCGCACCCGCCTCGACCGACGCGGTCCGCAGGATCTCGTCCACCATCGTGCGCATGCGCTCGCCCTGTGACCGCACGGAGGCGAGCACGTCGATCCGGCGCTGCTCATCGAGGTCATCCCAGCTGCTCTCGAGGACCGATATGAACCCGAGGATGACCGTGACGGGGGTGCGCAGCTCGTGGACCAGCGTCGCGACGAACTCCGCCCGCTGCTCCAGCACGTCCGCCAGCCGCTCGACGCTCGCGCGTTCCTCCTCGTACCGGCGGGCGTTGCGCACGGCGGTCGCCGCCTGCTCGGCGAACACGGCGACCGAGCGCAGCTCGCCCTCCCGGAACTCCTCGGAGTCCGGTGAGCGCTCGACGGCGAGGACCCCGACGACCTCGTCGCCGGTGACGAGCGGTGCGACCACGGACGACCCGGGTTCGGTGTCCTCGGACCGCTCACCCCGGCCGGGGAACTGGTCGCTCACGAGCCGTCCGTTGATCAGGATCGGCTCCCGGTTGGCCGCGACCCAACCGGCGACCCCCGAACCGAGCCGGATGGTCTCACCGATCGGCGCGGGGTGCTCCCCGACGCTGGCCGCGATGCGCAGGTCGTCGCCGTCGCGCAGCATCACCGACCCCGATACCGCACCGGTGAGCTCGAACAGCGCGTCGAGGATCGTCTCCAGCACCTCCGAGAGGGTCAGCACCGAGTTCACGACCCGACCGACCCTGGTCAGCGCGGCGAGGTCCCGGATCCGCGCGCTGAGGCTCGAGGTGAGGACCCGCTCCTCGATGAGGGCCGCGGTGAGCCGGCGCAGCCGCCGCTCCTGGTCGATCACGTAGAGGATGAACGCGATGGAGAGGGCGAACATCGACCAGCGCAGGGCCGGCGCGACCTCCAGGAGCTCGTCCAGGTCGCCGCCGACGAGGACCAGCAGGACGGCGGCCGACGAGGCCAGCAGGAGCAGCGCCGCGACGATCCACAGGTGCGCACGGCGGCGCTCGACCGCCTCGATCGTCGGGGGCGAGTCGCGCAGCGGCGGGGTGATGAACGTGGTGCCGTCGGTGAGCCGGCGGACGGTCGCCTCCCGCCCGCCGCCGGACGGCGCGCCGTCCCCCGCCGCCTCGGCCTCCCCGGCGACGTCCTCCAACCGCGACCGGTCGTCCCCCGACCCGTCCGTCGCCACCTCTCCCTCCAACCTGGCCGGCGCACAGGACCCAGACCGGCGTCCGCCTGGACGTAACGCCACCCCCGACGGTAGTCGGCAGGCCGCGCGGAGGTCTGTAGCACGGACGTACCAACCGGCGCAACGCGACGTGGTCCGGGCGGACTAGGCCGACGTTGGCTGGCCGCGACGTGTCGGTGGCTGCGGACCTGCCGCGCTCAGGTCCGCGCCGCCGCACGGTCCTCGATGACGTCCGGACCGAACCGGGACTTCAGCTCTCCGAACAGCCCCGGACGTCGGGTCACCCGGAGCTCGTCCCCGAGCTGATAGGTGCGCGGGTCGTCACCGCCGGTGAGCTCGATCCGCACCGGGACGTGACCCTGGTGGCGGTCGAGGATCTCCCGGAGCTCCCCGATCATCTCCGCGGTGCACTGCTGCAGGTCGAAGCGGATGACGACGGGGTCGCCGCGCACCTCGGAGAGGTCGGGCTCGTCCACCGCGTGTGCGATCAGCTTCAGGTTCTCGTCGCGGTGATCGACGCGGGCGCGCACGGTCACGACCCGGTCCTCGGTCAGCAGCTCGTGGGCGTCCCGGTAGACCTTGGGGAAGAAGATCACCTCGACCGCACCGGAGAGATCCTCCAGCGTCCCGATGACGTAGGTCTCCCCCCGCTTCGTGAACCGCTTCGCGATGTTCATCAGGACCCCGCCGACGGTCACGGAGTCCGGCGCGGACTCCCCCTCGGCCAACTGGTCCCGGAGGTCGCCGATCCCGACGTCCACGAGCTCGTCGAGGAGCGCCTCGGCGCCGAACAGCGGGTGGTCGGAGACGTACAGGCCGAGCAGCTCGCGCTCCAGGGCGAGGAGCTGGTCCTTGACGTACTCGCCGTCGCCGATCACGACGCCGTCGTCGAGCTGCACCCCGTTGTCGTCGTCGCCCTCGTCCCCGAACAGGCTGACCATCCCCGCCGCCGCGTCACGCTGCTTGGACAGCTCCGCGTCGAGGATGATCTCGAACGGCGCCGGGTCGTCGGGCCTCGCCGGCTCGAGCAGGCCCTTCCTGGTGTGGCCGAGACCCGCGAAGGCGCCGGCCTCGATCAGGGACTGGACGACGCGTTTGGTCAGCTTCGTCAGGTCGACCTTGCGGCAGAAGTCGCGGTAGTCGGCGAACGTCCCCTCCTCGCGGCGGGCGCGGATGATCTCCTCGACCACCGCCTCCCCGACGTTGCGGACGGCCGACAGCCCGAACCGGATCTCCCCGCCCCGCGGCGCGAAGTCGACGTCGGACTGGTTCACGTCGGGCGGGAGCACCGTTATCCCCATGACGCGGCACTCGTTGAGGTACTGCGGCAGGCGGTCCTTGTTGTTCTTCACCGACGTCAGCAGCGCCGCCATGTACTCG
>CAZADJ010000111.1:0-8599 GCA_964483845.1 uncultured Actinomycetota bacterium
GTTCGTCCTCACGTCGGACGGCGGGCGCGAGCGGTGGAAGGTCGAGGGACCGCACTTCGGCGGCTGGGAGGTCTACCACGTGAAGGGATCCCCCGCCGATCCCGACCGTCTGTACGCCTCGCAGTCGAGCGGCTGGTCCGGACAGGTGGTGCAGCGCTCCGACGACGGTGGTGCCTCCTGGGAGCCGGTCGACAACGAGTTCGCCTACGAGGGCGAGACCGGCACCCACCAGTGGTACGACGGGACGCCCCATCCGTGGGAGTTCGAGCGCGTCTGGCACTTCGAGCCGTCACCCCACGATCCGGACACCGTCTTCGCCGGCGTGGAGGACGCCGCCCTGTTCCGCTCGACCGACGGCGGGCACTCCTGGGAGGAGCTCGACGCCCTGCGGACGCACAGCACCGGGGAGACCTGGCAGCCCGGGGCCGGGGGGCTCTGCCTGCACACCATCCTCATCGACCCGGCGGACACCGACCGGATGTACGTCGCGATCTCGGCGGCCGGGGCGTTCCGCACCGACGACGGCGGTGCATCGTGGAAGCCGATCAACAAGGGGCTCCGATCGGAGTTCCTGCCCGACGAGGACTCGGAGGTCGGCCACTGCGTGCACAACCTCGCGTTCCACCCGTCGCGGCCCGACACGGTGTTCATGCAGAAGCACTGGGACGTGCTGCGCACCGACGACGCCGGTGAGCTGTGGACGGAGGTGAGCGGGAACCTGCCGAGCGACTTCGGCTTCCCGATCGAGGTGGACCCGAACGATCCGGAGACGGTGTTCGTCGTCCCGATCAAGAGCGACTCGGAGCACTACCCGCCGGAGGGCAAGCTCCGGGTCGCGCGGAGCAGGAGTGGCGGCAACGAGTGGGAGCTGCTCACGGAGGGACTCCCCCAGGAGGACGCCTACGTGAACGTGCTGCGCGACGCGATGACGGTGGACGCGCTCGATCCGTGCGGCGTGTACTTCGGCACGACCAGCGGCGAGATCTACGCCTCCGCGGACGGCGGCGACACGTGGCGGCCGATCGTGGAGCACCTGCCGCGCGTGTTGTCGGTCGAGGCGCAGACGCTGCCGTGACCAGCGTCCGCGTCACCCTGCCCACGCACCTGCGGGAGCTCGCCGACGTCAGCGGCGAGGTCACGGTCGAGGTGCCCGAGGAGCCGACCATCGGCGACGTGCTGGACGCGCTCGAGGCGCGCCACCCGGTGCTGCGCGGCACGATCCGCGACCACGGCACCGCCGAGCGCCGGGCGTTCATGCGCTACTTCGCCTGCGAGCGGGACCTCTCGCACGAGCCGTCGGACACCCCGGTCCCGGGACCCGTCGCCTCCGGCGATGACCCGTTCCGCGTGGTCACCGCGATCGCCGGGGGCTGACGAGCGCCCGCCGCGGGTGCGCCGACCGCCCCGGCTCGGCTGCGGGGACGGCGGTTACCCTGACCGGCGTGATCCGACGCACCCGCGCGACCCTCGCGCTGCTCGTGGTCGCCGCCCTCGCGGGTGGCGCCTGCACGGGCCCCGAGGGGCCCGACCCGTCTGACGACGTGGCCGCGACGCCCCAGGCGACGGCCCCCGTCACCCCGCCACCGGAGTCGGACGACGATCCGGAGGATGCCGCGGACCCCGAGGACCGGGTGCTCGAGGGTCGGGCCGCCGACCTGCCCCGAGCGCGAACCGAGGTGACCGGCGCCGTGTGGGACGGGCGGATCGTGGCCGTCGGCGGGCTCGACCCCCAGGGGGCGGCGGTCGCCGACGTCGACGTCTACGACCCCGCGTCGGACTCGTGGAGCCCCGGCCCCGACCTGCCGGTCGCGCTCCACCACACGGCGGTCGCGACCCTCGACGGGCGCGTGTACGTCGTCGGCGGCTACACCATCGAGGGCGGGTCGTGGGTCGCCCAGGCGGCGGTCTGGAGCCTCGGGGCCGGTGAGGACACCTGGCGCGAGGAGCCACCGCTCGGCACCCCCCGGGGGGCGCTCGCCGTCGCGTCGACCGGCGAGCGGCTCGTCGCGGTCGGTGGTGTCGGCCCCGACGGTCGGACACTGACGTCGACGGAGATCCTGGAGGCCGGCGCGGACCGGTGGGAGCCGGGACCGTCCATGGACACGCCCCGGGAGCACCTCGCCGCCACCGCGGTCGGGGACCAGGTCTACGCCATCGCCGGGCGCGACGGCGGGTTCGCGTCGAACCGCGACTCCGTCGAGGTGCTGCGTGACGGCGCCTGGGACGATGCCGGCACGCTGCACGACGCCCGCGGGGGTATCGGCGCCGCGACCGTCGGCGACGTCCCGTGTGTGACCGGGGGGGAGGAGGATGCGGGCACCATCGGGAGCGTCGAGTGCCGGGTCGACGGTGCGTGGGAGGTCGTCGCCGAGCTGGAGGTGCCGCGGCACGGGCTGGTCGTCGTCGCGCTCGAGGACCGCCTGCACGTCATCGGAGGTGGGCCCGAGCCGCGTCTGACCACGAGCGACGTCCACGAGGTGATCCCGGTCCGTCTGCCGTGAGACCCCCGTTCAGGGCAGCTCCCCCGATCGGGTCACGGCGGCGTCGCCGGGCGGCGCGTCGTCGAGCTCGCGGAGCGCGCGGCGGGCGACGGCGGCGAGGATCGCCGCGCTGTACAGGACGGCGAGGACGATCAGGAAGCTCCGCACGCCGATGAGGTCCACGACGTACCCGCCGACGAGCGGCCCCAGCGGGATCAGGGCCCACACCGCGGCCCGCATCGCGCCGAGGACGCGACCGCGCATCTCGGCGGGGATGCGCTCCAGCAGCGCCGTGTTCATGATCGGGTTGAGCGCACCGGCCGCGAGCCCGCACAGGAACAGCGCGACCAGGATCACGGTCATCGCGGGCACGGCCGCGAGCACGGCGAAGCGCGCACCGAGGACGAGGAACGCCACGATGAGCGTGGCCCGCCGCGGCAGGTGGGAGCTCAACGCTCCGTAGGCGACGTTGCCGATGATGGCCCCGGTGCCGAACGCCGCGATGAGCAGCCCGAGATCGAACGCACCGCCGAGGAAGACGTCGGCGTACACCGGGAGCACGACGGCGAAGCTGGCGTAGTCCAGCGTGTTGGTGAGGACCACCAGCAGGACGATCGCGCGGATCAGCGGGTCGTTCCACAGGTAGGCGAGCCCCGCGCGGATCTCCGCGAGGTAGCCGCCCGGCTCGTCCCCGTCCGTGTCGCGCGCGGTCGCCGGCACGGCGATGGCGAGCAGCACCGCGGAGGCCACGAAGGTCCCGGCGTTCACGTAGAGGACGTTCGTCGCGCCGACCACGGCGATGAGCATGCCGGCGAGCGCACCACCGACCATGTTGGCGGTCCGCAGCACGGCGTCGTAGACGCTGGTCGCCCGCTCGAGGTCCATGCCGGCCGGTCCCGCGAGGTCGGGGAGCAGGGCCATGCGGGCCGTCTCGCCCGGCGAATCGAGCAGCGCGGTCGCGAAGATCAGCGCGAGCAGCATCCAGAACTCGAGCCCGACCGTGACGAACAGCACCGGGATCAGCACGACGGTGGCCGCGCTGGCGACGTCGGCGAGGATGCTCGTCCGGCGGTAGCCGAGCCGGTCGATCCAGACCCCGCCGAAGACACCGGCGATCACCACCGGGGCGGCGAGGAAGAACGCGGCGATCCCGACGCGGCCCGCCTCGCCGGTCGTCTGGAGGACGAACCAGGGGATCGCGACGCGGGTGATCATGTTGCCGGCGGTGGAGACGCCGACCGCGGCGAACAGCACGAGCAGCGGCCCCCGGCCCGTCGTGCTGGAGGCGGTCGGGGTCGGCGGGGTCCGGGTCACGCCCCGTCCGCGTCCGCGGGGCCGCCGAACGGGAGGGTGTGCTGGGGGAACGCGTCCAGCACGACCACGACGCGCTCCGCGTCGTCGGCCGCCGACGGGGCGCTCCGGTAGCGCTCGATGATCGCGTCGAGCTCGCCGACGAGATCGCGCAGTCGTTCAGGGGTGAGCTTCAGCGGGTAGTCGTTGAGCACCCCGACGTCGCGCCACTCCTCCGGCCACTCGTGACGGCTGCGCACCCAGTCCTCGACGGAGCGGAACTGGTGGCGCACGACCTCGTGGAGGTAGACGTCGACCGCCTCCTGCGTCTGGGGGAGCGGATCGTCGCGCAGATCGGACGCCCGCATCGTCATCCCGCGCTGCTTCGCACGCCACCACCGCTCACGCTTCGTGCCCCGTCCCACCTCCTCCTCGATGAAGTCGTGGGCGGCCAGCTGACGCAGGTGGTAGCTGGTCAGCCCGCTGCTCTCACCCAGCCGCTCCGCGAGCTGGCTCGCGGTCGCCGGCCCCTCGGCGCGCAGGAGCGCGATCATCCGGAGTCGCAGCGGGTGGGCGATCGCGCGCAGCGCACGCGCGTCGAGTGCCCGGAGGTCGTCCGTCGGGTCGGCCATATCGCAAACGTATCTTTGCAAAGGAACCTTTGCAACAGCTCCGGAGCCGCACGTAGGATGCGTCCCGTCGCCCAGCGCCGAGACCGTGGGACGTGCGATGTCCGAGGTGGGATCCGGGGAGGAGGCGCGCGCCGAGCTGCGCCGGATGGCGCTCGGCTTCATGCCCGCACAGATCCTGCACGCCGCGGCGCGGCTGGGCGTCGCGGACGCCATCGCCGACGGGGCCACGGAGGTGGGTGACATCGCCGTCGCGACCGACGCCGACCCCGACGCCCTTCACCGGTTGCTGCGCGGGCTGGCCGGACTCGGTGTCGTGCGTGAGACCGGTGCCGGTGGCTTCGAGCTCGCGGAGCTCGGTCAGCCCCTGCGTGCGGACCACCCGGGGTCGCTGCGGTCCATGGTCCTCCTCTTCGGCGACGAGATGGTCTGGCGCGCCTGGGGTGCGCTGCCCCACACCGTGCGCACCGGCGAGACGGCGTTCGACCACGTCGCCGGGGAGGGGACCTTCGAGTACTTCGCGCGCCACCCGGAGCTGTCAGAGATCTTCAACCGGGCGATGGTCGCGGGGACGAGGCGCATCGCCGCCGACGTCGCCGATGCGTACGACTTCTCCCGGTTCGGGACCGTCGTCGACGTCGGTGGCGGCAACGGCGCGCTGATCGCGGCCGTCCTCAGCGCGACGCCGCGCCTGCAGGGGATCCTGTTCGACACCCCCGAGGGGATCGGCTCGGCCAGGGAGCTGCTCGGGGACGCCGGCGTCGCCGACCGCTGTCGCGTCGAGACGGGCGACTTCTTCGAGGACGTGCCCGGCGGCGACGTGCTCGTCCTGAAGAGCATCGTCCACGACTGGGATTATGCCCGCGCGACCGCGATCCTCCGCAACTGCCGCCGCGCCCTAGCCGATGGCGGCCGGCTGCTCCTGCTCGAACCGGTGCTGCCAGAACGGGTGGACACGGCCGAGGCGGCCCGGATCGTCATGAGCGACATCAACATGCTCGTGAACACCGGCGGTCGGGAGCGCACGGCGGACCAGTTCCGCACGCTGTTGGGCGCGGCCGGCTTCGACCTCGTCGACGTCACGCCGCCCGTCGGCGACTCGCAGCTCCGGATCATCGAGGCGGCGCCGTCGTGAGACGGGATCGCGCGGTGACGGTGCGCCCCGCCGGTGCGGACGCGGGGAGGGGGAGGTGACGCGACGTTTCGAGGAGCTCGCCTGGGGCGAGACCGACGCGGGGACCATCAGCCTGCGTCGCCGACGGGAGCCGTCCCTCGACGTCGACGTCTACGAGGTCAAGCTCGACGACGAGTTCCTCATGTCGAGCCTGTTCACCGCGGCCGAGGTCGAGCTCGCGCGCCTCGGCCTCGCCGAGCTGCCCGGGACCGATCTCGACGTCGTGGTCGGCGGGCTCGGGCTCGGGTACACGGCCCGAGCGGTCCTGGAGGATCCGCGCGTCCGGTCGCTGCTGGTCGTCGAGGCCGTGGAGGAGGTGATCGCGTGGCACGAACGCGGCCTGCTCCCCGAGGCCGCCGACCTGACGACGGATGTGCGGACACGTCTGGTCCACGGCGACTTCTTCAGCATGGCCGAGGGGGAGGCCGGCTTCGACCCCGCGACCCCGGGACGCCGCTTCCACGCCGTGCTCGTCGACATCGACCACACCCCCCGGCACCACCTCGCGCCGAGCCACGCTGGCTTCTACACGGCCACCGGCCTGCGCCTCCTCACCCGTCACCTGCGGCCGGGCGGCGTCTTCGCGCTGTGGTCCGACGACCCGCCCGACGACGACTTCGCGGCGGTGCTTGCGGACGTCTTCGATCGGGTCGAGGCCCACGTCGTCACCTTCCCCAACTTCCACACCGGCGGGGAGTCAGCGAACACGATCTACGTCGCGACCTGACCGGGTGCGCTCGCGCCCGCCGTCCGTCGGTGCCCGCCGGTGCGACCCGATCGGGGTCGCCGGTAGGTTGGGATCTCCGCGACCCACGAGGTCACCTTGTTGGAACTCTCCCAGTCCGCAGCCGACGCACTGCAGCAGGCGCGAGATGCGCAGGACGTGCCCGAGGAGTACGGGGTCCGGGTCTCCGCCCAGCCGGGGCCCGACGGCCAGACGGGACTCGCCATCGGCTTCACCGAGGGCCCCGACGAGGGCGACGAGGTCGCTGAGCAGGCCGGAACGGACCTGTACGTCGCCGAGGAGGTCGCCGAACCCCTCGCCGACAGCCTGATCGACGTGGAGGACACCGAGCAGGGCGTCCAGCTGGTGGTGAAGCCCCAGGAGGAGTGATACGGCCGCCCGCACCGCCACCTACCGGTGCGGGCGGTGCGGGTCGGCGGGCTCCGGGAGCTAGGTTCCGGTCGCATGGGCGGCCGTGGGCGTGACGATGCGACCCCCGGTCCGGCGACCCTCGAGTGGGCGGTCCGCGCAGCGGGGGCGAGGAGGGCGCTCGACGTGCGCCCCCTGTCGGTCAGCTCGACCGCCGTCCACCTGCTGCACCTCGACGGCGCGGCCGGTGGGCACCGCGCGCTCGTCCTGCGCCGGTTCGTGGACCGCGAGCGCCTCGAGCACGACCCCTGGTACGTGCCGCGTCATGAGGTCGCTGCGCTCCGAGCGGTCGAGCCCGCCCCGGTCCGCACGCCGCGGTTGATCGCGGCGGACGACGCCGCGCGGGAGTGCGACGTTCCGACGCTCCTCACGACGTACCTCGTCGGACGGCGCGGTGACGGCCCCGGTCGACCACCGACGACGGTGATGGTCGACCGGCTCGCGGGCGTGCTGCCCGACATCCACGCGGTGGCCGGCGACGCGACCGGCCGCTTGCCCGGCTACGCGCCGTACACCCCGGTCGAGGATGTCCGCGTCCCGGACTGGTCCCGGCACCGTGACGTCTGGCGGCGCGTCCTCGAGCTGCTCGCCGCCGGGCCGCCGGAGGTCCGCTCCGACCGGCTCATCCACCGCGACTACCACCCGGGCAACACCATGTGGCTGGACGGGGAGCTCACCGGCGTCGTCGACTGGACGACCGCGTGTGTCGGCCCGCCCGCGGTCGACCTCGCGCGGATGCGACAGAACCTGGTGCTCCTCGACGACGTCGCCGCCGCCGACCGCTTCCTGGAGCGCTACGTGGCCGTGACCGGCCGGGACCACGACCGCCACCCCTGGTGGGACCTGCGTGACGCGGCCGACATGCTCGCGGACGTCCCCGCCCCAGCCGGCGACGAGGAGGCCCGGCGGCTCGGGCGGTGGGAGCGTTACGTGGCCGGCGTGGCCGCGGAGCTCTGACGGCGGCTCGCACGGGGCGGACCGCCATGGCGCCGCGTGTCTGGCCGGGGTGGGCTCAGATCGGGAGGTCGTCCGTCGCCCGCAGGTACGTGCGCAGGGACCGCGGCGGGTGGCCGGCGATGCGCTCGACGGTGTCGCTCACGACGTCCAGCTCGCCCGCCGCGATGGCGAGGTAGGTGCTGACCCAGGCGGTGACCTGCCACCCGGGGACGTCGTGGACGGCCCGCGACGCGTACGCCTCCTCGACCGACTCCTCGCGGTAGCCGACGCTGCGGCCCGTCTCCTCGCTCAGGACCGCGGCGACCTGCTCCATGGTCAGCGCCTCCGGGCCGGTCACGTCGTAGGTGGATCCGTCGTGACGCTCGTCGCGGAGGACGGCGACCGAGACATCGGCGATGTCGTCGCGGGTGACGGGGGCGAAGCGACCGTCCGAGGCGGGTCCGCGGATCAGGCCGTCGTCCCCGACGAAGTGGGGCAGCACGTCCGCGTAGAGGCTGTTGCGCAGCACGACGGAGCGGACCGGGGCCTCCCGCAGCGCCTCCTCCGTGTGGAAGTGGTCGCGCGCCAGGGTGAACGTCGCGTCCGGCGCGGCGCCGAGGAACGAGGTGTAGACGACCCGCTCGACGCCGGCCGCTGCGGCGGCGTCGACGGCTGCGCGGTGACGGTCGACCCGGTCCGCGGACTCCTCGGCCGAGACGAGGTACAGGGTCGCGATCCCGTCGAGCGCCCGCCGCATCGCGTCGCCGTCGGCGTAGCTCGCCACGCGCACCTCCGCACCGTCCAGCTCCGGGGCACGCGACGGATCGCGCACCACGAGCCGCTGATCGATCCCGCGGTCGGCCAGCTGCCGCGCGACCCGGCCGCCGAGCTGGCCGGTCGCTCCGGTGACGGCTACGTCGGCCATCGGTGCCTCCTC
>CAZADJ010000112.1:0-1337 GCA_964483845.1 uncultured Actinomycetota bacterium
CACGCGCGGATCACCCGGACGGCGATCTCGCCGCGGTTCGCGACGAGGACAGCGTCGAACACGGGCGGGCCTCCTCGGTGGGGCGTGGAGCGGTCGCCGGCAGCGTAGGCGGACGGGGCGGCGGGCGGCCATCCGAGGGGCCGTCCACCCGGCCCGACCGGTCGGCCCGGGTGGGCGGCGATCCGCCTGGCGATTTGCCTGGGGGTCCGGTGCGGGCGACACTGGACCGGCCGGCGGATCATCCGATCCCCGAGCACGGACCTCTCGCCGTCCAGGACCTCTCGCCGTCCAGGCCCGGTCGACGTCCACGGCCGGACGACGTCCACGGACCCGATCCACGAGGAGGAGCCGTGTTGCGCACGATCCTGATGCTGACCGGAGCACTGATGGCCGCGTTGCTGCTCGCGGCCTGTCCCGCGGACGACGACGGCGCCGCCGGCGACGCCACCGACACCATCCAGGTGACCGGGACCGACGCGCTCGCGTTCCAGCCCGACGCGTTCACCGTGCCCGCCGGGCAGGAGGTCACGGTCGAGCTCACCTCGGAGGAGGGCGTGAACCACGACTTCATCGTCGAGGATGCGAACGGTGACGTCGACGTCGCGCACGCGGACGGCGGTGAGACCGACACCGGGACGTTCACGATCGACGAGCCCGGGACCTACACGGTCTACTGCGCGGTGCCGGGCCACCGGGAGGCCGGCATGGAGGCGACGCTGGAGGTCGTCGACGAGGGCTGAGGCCCCGGGATCCGTCTGGGTCCGTGTGGGGGCTGCTGGTAGCCTCCGCACCCGTGCCGTCCGGCACCGACCGCCGGTCGATCCCGAGGAGCTGCGCAGCGATGTCCACGAACCGTCTCCCGCGGTGGCGTGCCGTCCGCGGTCAGCGCCGCCCCGGCGCGTCGCTCGCGCTCCTGGCGGCGCTGGTCCTCGCGCTGGCCTCGTGCGGCGAGGTCCCCGACGAGCTGCTCGCCGCGGAGCCCTACGAGTGTCCGCCGGAGGAGTGCGACCCGCCCGAACCCGACGGCCCCGGCGGCGAGCTCGTCGTGGAGGCCGGCGAGTTCTTCTTCGAGATCGTCGAGGCGACCGTGGCCGAGGGCACGATCGCGGTCACCCTGACCAACGTCGGTGGCGCGGATCACAACTTCGTCATCGACGAGGCCGTCGGCGAGGCCTCGAGCGTCCCCGGGCAGGACTTCCTGCCGCCGGGGGAGACGGCTGACGGTGATCTCGAGCTCTTCGCGGGCGAGTACGTCTTCTACTGCTCCGTCCCGGGCCACCGTGCGCAGGGCATGGAGGGCGTGCTCGAGGTCCCGGCGGAGCCCGAGGAGCAGCCCG
>CAZADJ010000112.1:1437-8545 GCA_964483845.1 uncultured Actinomycetota bacterium
GACGAGGACGACTCCTGACCGTCGCCCGGTCGTCGCCGGGCGACGGGTTCACCGCCCGGCTGCGTCGAGTCCCTCCAGGTCCGCGGCGCTCACCGCCGGCCGACCACCGACCCCCTCCAGCAGCGCCGCGCGTCGCCACGACGGCGTCACGCGGTCGTCGTCGGCCGCGTCCGACTCCTCGGCACGGCTCGCGGCGATCTCGCTGAGCGCCACGGTCAGCGCAGCGAGCTCCTCCTCGGTCGGCTCGCCCCCGCCGGTGACCGCGAAGCGCGGTTCCGATCCCTCTCCGCCGGTCGTCACAGCGGGATGTTGCCGTGCTTGCGGCTGGGTCGGGGGACGCGCTTCGTGCTCGTCATGCGCAGCGCCTTGATCAGCTCGACCCGGGTCCGCGAGGGCTCGATCACCCCGTCGACGTAGCCGCGCTCCGCGGCGGTCCACGGGTTGGCGAGCTCGCGGTGGTACTCGTCCTCCAGCTCCCGGCGCGTCGCCTCGGGATCGTCGGACTCGTCGAGTTCGCGGCGGTACAGGATGTTCACCGCGCCCTTCGGGCCCATCACCGCGACCTCCGCGGTCGGCCAGGCGAGGTTCACGTCGGCACCGAGGTGCTTCGAGCCCATCACGTCGTAGGCGCCGCCGTACGCCTTGCGGGTGATCACCGTGAGCTTGGGGACGGTCGCCTCGCTCATCGCGTACAGCAGCTTGGCGCCGTGGCGGATGATCCCGCCGTGCTCCTGGTCGACCCCGGGCAGGAAGCCGGGCACGTCGCAGAAGGTGAGGATCGGGACGTTGAAGGCGTCGCAGGTGCGCACGAACCGCGCGCCCTTCTCCGCGCTGTCGATGTCGAGCACGCCCGCGAGGTGCTTCGGCTGGTTGCCGACGACGCCGACGCTCACCCCGTCGAGCCGTGCGAACCCGACCACGATGTTCTGCGCGTAGTGCTCGTGGACCTCGAAGAACTCGCCGCTGTCCACGATGTGACGGATCACGTCGCGCACGTCGTAGGGCTGGTTGGAGGAGTCCGGGATGAACGAGTCCAGCTCCGGGATCTCGCGGTCGGGGTCGTCACCGAGGTCGAGCTCCGGCGCGATCTCGAGGTTGTTGCTGGGCAGGAAGGACAGCAGGTACTTGATGTCCTCGATGCAGGACTCGTCGTCGGGAGCGGCGAAGTGCGACACCCCGGACTTCGAGGCGTGGGCCATCGCCCCCCCGAGATCCTCCATCGAGACCTTCTCCCCGGTGACCGTCTCGATGACGTTCGGCCCGGTGATGAACATGTGGGCGGTGTCGGCGACCATGAAGACGAAGTCGGTGATCGCCGGCGAGTACACGGCCCCGCCGGCGCACGGGCCCATGATCGCGCTGATCTGGGGGACCACCCCGGAGGCGAGCACGTTGCGGTGGAAGATCTCGCCGTAGCCGCCGAGCGAGACCACCCCCTCCTGGATGCGGGCGCCGCCAGAGTCGTTGAGGCCGACGACCGGGACCCCCATCCGCAACGCGAGGTCCATCACCTTGACCACCTTCTCGGCGAAGACCTCGCCGAGCGACCCACCGAACACGGTGAAGTCCTGACTGAACACGCAGATGCGGCGTCCGTCGACCGTCCCCCAGCCGGTCACGACCCCGTCCCCCTGGGGGTGTTCCTCGTCCATG
Organism: uncultured Actinomycetota bacterium; assembly: GCA_964483845.1. Lineage (GTDB taxonomy): Bacteria > Actinomycetota > Nitriliruptoria > Nitriliruptorales > JAHWKO01 > CAZADJ01. The sequence goes on from CAZADJ010000112.1 coordinate 3,091, forward strand.
TCGAAGGCGGTCGAGCGGTGGACCGCGAACATGTCGGTCTCGACGAACGAGCCCTCGTCGAGGAGCAGGTCCACCCGCTCCCGCGCCGTGAGCTTGCCCCTGCTGTGCTGCTTCTCGATGGACTCCTCGCCCCCGGCCGTGAGCGCCTCGTCACGGCGGCGGCGCAGCTCCTCGACCTTCTCCTGGGTGGTGGGCTGCGTCACGCGGTGCGCCTCCTCGGATGTCGGGTGGTCGATCGTCTTCGTGCGGGGCCGTGCCGTCGCCCACCGGACCGCCGCGCGGGTCGGTCGCTGATCCCTCCACGTGTGTGCCGGGTCCGGTCACTGCGGGCGACGTCGGTCCCGGTGGCGCTCGGGCGCACGTTAGCCTGTCGGCCCCACGATCGATCCTAGGGCGGATCACGATCCGGAGGGGCAACGATGACGCCACCGTCGGCCGACGCCGCCGACACGGAGCCCGTCGACGGCCTCCTCCCGGGCGACAGCCGCTGGACGCGCATCGAGCACCTCGAGGAGGTGACCTCGACCAACGAGGTGGCGGCGGACAACGGGCGGTCCGGTGAGCCGCCCGGTCTGGTGGTCGTGGCCGACCACCAGACCGCCGGCCGTGGCCGTCACGGTCGCCGCTGGGATGACGAGCCCGGGCGGTCGCTGCTGATGAGCGTGCTCGTGCGCGACGGGTTCCCGCGGCCCTCGCTCGTCCCGCTGGCTGCGGGGCTCGCGGTCGCCGACGCGATCGCGGCCGTCCACGCGATCCCCGAGCTCAAGTGGCCGAACGACGTGCTCGTCGACGGGCGCAAGTGCGCCGGGGTGCTCGTGGAGGCCGTCGGCGACCTCCCGGGGCGGCTCGTCATCGGGATCGGCGTGAACGTCGACTGGCGTGCGGTCGAGCGCGACGAGGAGACCGCGTCGTGGGGCAGCCTCGCCGAGGCGCTGGACCGGGAGGTGGGACGGTGGACGGTGCTCGGGCACGTGCTGACCTCGCTCGATGACCACCTCCGTACCGCCGAGGGGGATCCGGACCGGCTCGTCGCCACCTACCGGCGACGCTGCGCGACACTGGGCGCCGACGTCGAGATCTCGACCGGCGCCGGGGTGGTCGTCGGAGCCGCGGAGGACGTCACGTCGGCGGGCGCTCTGGTGGTCCGCACCGGGGAGGACAGCGTGACCCTCCGCGCCGGTGACGTCGTCCACGTCCGACGGGGCGGCTGACCGCCGGCCGTCCACCGGGACTCGGCTACGGTCCGCCCCAGCCGACCGGAGGGGAGCCGACCGTGGCCCTGTCGTTCAGCCTCACGCCGGAGCAGGAGCAGTTCCGGGACGTCGTCCGCCGCTTCGCCGACGAGGTCATCGCCCCGGAGGCCGAGTCGTTCAACGCCGAGGAGCGCTTCCCGGTCGAGATCGTGCGCAGGATGGGCGAGCTCGGCCTGTTCGGGATCCCGTTCCCGGAGGAGCTCGGGGGGATGGGCGGCGACTTCCTGTCGCTCTGCCTCGCCATCGAGGAGATCGGCCGGGTCGACCAGTCGCTCGGCATCACCCTGGAGGCGGCGGTCGGGCTGGGGGCGTCGCCGATCGCCGAGTTCGGCACCGACGAGCAGCGCCGGCGCTGGCTCCCGCCGCTGGCCCGCGGCGAGCAGCTCGGTGCGTTCGGGCTGACCGAGCCCGGTGGGGGATCGGACGTGCGCGGCGCGACCCGCACGCGCGCCCGGCTCGACGGCGACGAGTGGGTGCTCGACGGCCGGAAGGTGTTCATCACCAACGTCGGCACCGAGATGACCGCGCTCTGCACCGTCACCGCCCTCACCGGCGACGACGAGTTCTCCACCATCGTCGTCCCCGTGGACGCGCCGGGCTTCGACGTCGCGCCGCGCTACCGCAAGGTCGGCTGGCACGGCTCCGACACGCGCGAGGTGATCCTCGACGACTGCCGCGTCCCCGCCGACCACCTGCTCGGCGAGCGGGGTGGCGGTCTGCGGCAGTTCTTCGCGGTACTCGACGACGGGCGCATCGCGATCAGCGCGCTCGCGGTCGGCATGATCCAGGGGTGCGTCGACGAGTGCGTGCGCTACGCCAACGAGCGCGAGGCGTACGGCGAGCCGATCAGCCGGCTCCAGGCGGTCTCGTTCAAGATCGCCGACATGGAGGTCGCGGCGCAGACGGCGCGGCTCGCGTACTGGCAGGCGGCCTGGCGCCGACAGGAGGGCTTGCCCTACAAGCGCCACGCGGCGACGGCGAAGCTCTACTCGAGCGAGCAGGCGGTGACGGCGGCGCGCGAGGCCTGCCAGGTCTTCGGCGGGTACGGGTTCATGACCGAGTACCGGGTCGGACGCTTCTACCAGGACGCGAAGATCCTCGAGATCGGGGAGGGCACCTCCGAGGTGCAGCGCCTGCTGATCGCCCGTGATCTCGGCCTCGCCTGACCGCGCGGCAGCGTCCGCTCCCGCCGCCGCCCACGTCCGGGTACGTCGAACCTCGGAGGTGTGCGAGGTCGCGGGTACCCGGATGCGCGCCCGCGTCCGGCCACCTCGTCGGCCGGGGCGTCCCGTACCCTCGTCGACCCGCGGCTCGGAGGGAGGCGCAGGAGCATGGCGCAGCGCTACACGAGCCTGATGGCGCTGGTGCTCGACCGCGCGGTCGACGACGTCGGCGCGGTCGTGGGCGCCGCGCGTGCGGGCGGGGGCATCGATCGGCACGCTCCGGTCGGCGACCCGCGTGAGGCGGCCGAGGTCCGCTGGGGCGGACGGATGCAGCGCGCGGTCGTGCGCGCCGTCGAGAGCGACGACGGCGAGCCGTTGCTGCGCGCCGAGACGTACGTCGGTGCCGACACCGTCAAGGAGGGACTGCGACGCCACGCGCAGCTGCTGCGGGCGCTCGCTCAGGCGACGGACCGCGACGTCCGGGGCGTCCGCGACCTCTCCGCGGCGACCGACCGGGACACCGCCTGGCTGGAGCGCGTCGCCGCGGGCGACGTCGACCTCGAGGACGGCGTCATCGTCCACGACGAGGGGCGCGGCACCGTCTGGGTGCACACCCACGGGGCCGCGCGCTTCGACGTCCCCGACCTGGAGCTGTACGGCGTGAAGCGCTCGCAGGTCGAGCCGGCCGCTCGCGCGCTCCGCCGCGTCCACGACCAGCTGCTCCGCGGGGGGCTCCGCACGGAGCTCAGCCTCCCGGACGGCACGCCGGTGCGGCTCGTGCCGGTGCGCCGGGCCTGGCAGCACCTGCCGCTGGACTGGCCGGGGGTCGGGCGCGCCGGCCAGAACCGGCCGGGCCACGACGGGCCGCGTGCGTCGCTATCACTGATGCACCGGCGGTGGTTCGGGCGCTACCGCACCGACCTGGACGGCGTGCTCCAGACGCTGGAGCCGACGGGCTGAGCGCCCGCTCCCGGCCCGGTCCGGTCAGCTCCGACTCGCGGGATGGATCGGCTCGCGTCCCCGCGCGCCGGAGGGGTGCACGGCGATGAGCACGGCCCGCACCGGACCCTCGAGCGCCTCGAAGACGTGCGGCTGATCGGCGGGGAACGCGGCGAAGTCACCCGGGCCCAGCTCCACGGCGTCCTCGGTCGGCCCGACCCGCAGGTCGCCCTCGTGGACGAGCACCCGCTCCACGAACCCCGGCTCGTGGTCGTCGAAGACGATCCGGTCACCGTCCTCGTAGCGGATGTCGTACACCTCGACGAGCCCGCGTGGCGCGAAGCTCTCGATCAGCTCGTCGTCGGTGCCGCGTCGCTCCGCCGGGGTCGCGCGCACCACGCGGGTGCCGTACGAGGAGGGGGCCGCGAGCAGCTCGCCGAGGGTGAGCTGCAGGGACTCCGCGAGGGCCCCGAGGGTCGCGACGGTCGGGTTGCCGTCGCCGCTCTCGATCGACGAGAGGGTGGCCTTGGCCACCCCGGAGCGGCGTGCGAGCGCCGACAGCGACAGGCCGTGGTCGTCACGGAGCCGCCGGAGGTTCCGTGACAGGACGGAGGGATCGGGTCGCGGGGTCACGACAGGAGTCTAGGTGTCAGCGCGGAGCGGCGCGCAACGCGGCGTCGGTCGGGGGCTACCGGCCCTCGTCGATCTCCGGCTCGTACCAGCCCTCCTCGCCGGCCGGACGCGCGTCGCCACACAGGTCCCGGAGCTTCGGAGCCCCCTCCTCGGGCCCGATCGCCAGGAGCCGGTCGTCGGCGGCGAGCCGGCGCGTGGAGCGGGGCTGGTACATCCAGCGGGACCCGCGCTGGATGGCCAGGATCTCCATCCCGGTCTCCGTGTGGATGCGCAGCTCGCCGAGGGTCCGGTCGGCCGCCCCGGACCCGCCCGTGACGGTCGCCTCGACGACGATCTCGTCCGCCTCCGCGAGCGCCTGCGCGATGATCGGGTGCGGCAGGTCGTCGTCCTCGATCAGGCGCGTCATCCCCTTGGCGGCGTCGACGATGCGCTCGGAGGCCGACGAGATGTGGATCAGCCCACGCAGGTCCTCGGGGTCGCCGGCCTCGGCGGCTGCCCGCAGCACCCAACCCTCGAGCTCGTGGTAGAGGTCGTCGCTCGCGTCCTCGATCACGGAGACCTCGGTCGCCAGACCGCGGTCGCGCAGCAGGATCGCGGAGTAGGCCAGGCCGACGGCGATCTCCGAGGTGTTCTTCAGCTCGACGACGAGGTCGACCGCCCGGTCGAGGTTGGACAGCGGGGCTGCCTCCGCTGGCGGCGGGAGCTCGTGGGACTCGCCGCCGGCGAGCTCGCGGATCCGGTCGACGCCCTCCGGGGGGCCCTGCAGGAAGAGCACGTCGCCCTCCTGGAGCAGGTCGTCGCCGCTCGGACCGAAGATCCAGTGGACGTCGCGGCGGATCGCGATCAACCACATGCCCGTCTGCGCGGGGATCGCGAGGTCACGCAGCGTGCGCCCCTCGATCTCGTTCTCCGGGCGGATCTTCACCCGCGCGACCACCTCCTCGGCGTGGCGGAGGTCGTCACGGAGCTGTCGCGGCACGCCGAGCTCCTTCAGCACCACCCGTGCGATCTCCTGGGCGGCGTCGGCGATCGCCTCGATGGAGGCGGCGAGCGAGAGCACACCCGCGAGCCCCTCGGCGTCGTCGCGGGTCCGTGCCGCGATCAGACACATCATGCGGATCTCGACGATCACCTCGTCGATCTCCTCCTCGAGGCGCAGCACCTCGCCCGCGAGGTCCTCGTCGTCGAAGAACACCGCGGCGTAGGCCAGGTCGACCATCAGCTCCGCGACGTCCTTCGCGAGGACGAGCAGGTCCTTCACCGTGCGTCTGTCGGGTTCCATCTCAGGCCACCCCTCCGGTCATCGTCTCACGTGCGCTCGTGCGTCGCCTCCTCGAGCGTCCACCCTCGACCTCATGCCCACAGGAGCGCCGTCACGCCGACGAAGCAGAGCAGGCCGAGGAGATCCATCGTCGAGGTGACGATGGGGATGCTCTCGTTGTCCGGGTCCAGCCCGAACCGGTACGC
>CAZADJ010000113.1:0-8524 GCA_964483845.1 uncultured Actinomycetota bacterium
CTCATCCGCCGATCCCCACGAGCATCTGGGGGAGCACGATCACGAGCGTCCCGAGGACGACCGCGGCGACCACCCGGGACCGACCGACCGGTCGCCCGCGGACCGCGTCGAGCGCACCGGTCGCGACCGCGACGAGCGCCCCGAGGCTGCACGCCAGCAGCGCCCCGAGCAGGAAGTAGCGCGCGCCGACGCGTCCGTCGCCGCCGGCCAGCGCGGCGAGCAGCGCCATGCCGCCCCCGGCCACGAGGGTCCCCGCACCGGCGACCCACCAGGCGATCCGTGCGCGCGTGTCCACCGTGCGCCCACCTCAGCCGGCTCGGGCGAGGCTGCGACCGATGACCATCCGCTGGATCTGGTTGGTGCCCTCGACGATCTGCAGCACCTTCGCCTCCCGCATCAGCCGCTCCACGGGGTACTCGGTGGTGTACCCGTAGCCGCCGAACACCTGCACCGCGTCGGTGGTCACCGCCATGGCCGCATCGCTGCTGAAGAGCTTGCTCATGGCCGCGTGGCGGGTCACGGGCTCCCCGGCGTCCCGCCGCGCCGCCGCGTCGAGGTACAGCGTGCGGCCCGCGTGGACGGAGGTCGCGGCGTCGGCGAGCAGGAACGACACGCCCTGGAAGTCGATCACCGGCCGCCCGAACTGCTCGCGCTCCTGGGCGTAGGACACCGCGTGCTCCAACGCCCGGCGGGCGAGCCCGACGGCGCACGCGGCGATCCCGAGCCGGCCGCCGTCGAGCGAGGCCATCGCGATCGAGAAGCCCGTGCCCTCCTCGCCGCCGACCAGGCGATCGGCCGGGACCGGCGCCCCGTCGAGCTCGAGCTGGCCGGTCGTCGAGGCCCGCATCCCCATCTTGTGCTCCGCCGGCGGGAACCCCAGCCCCTCCTGGTCCCCGTCCAGGACGAACGCCGAGATCCCGCGCGGCCCGGCGTCTCCGGTGCGCGCCATGACCAGGTAACGGTCGGCCTCGCCCGCGTGCGTGACCCACGCCTTCGTACCTGAGAGCCGGTAGACGTCGCCGTCCCGCACGGCCGCGGTCCGCAGGCTCGCCGCGTCCGACCCGCTGTCCGGCTCGGAGAGCGAGTACGCCCCGAGGAGCTCGCCGCGGACCATCGGTGCGGCGAGTTCCCGTCGCTGCTCCTCGGTCGCATGGGCGGCGATCCCCCAGGTCGACAGCGTGTGCACCGAGAGGCCGAGACCCACGGTGAGCCACGCCGCGGCCAGCTCCTCCAGGACGAGGAGGTAGGTGCGGTACGGGAGTCCCCCGCCGCCGAGGTCCTCCTCGAACGGCAGGCCCATGAGGTCGAGCTCACCGAGGTGCGCGAACAGATCGCGCGGGAACTCGCCCGACGCCTCGCCCTCGTCGGCGCGCGGTGCGACCGTCTCGGTGGCGAAACGGGCGACGACGTCCAGCAGCTCGCGGTGCTCCTGCGGCAGGTCCGGGGGGAGGCGCTCGGACGCTTCGGGCACGGTCACTCCACGCCCCGGTCGGCGGCGTCGTCACGCCGCTCCGGCGTCAGCGAGAACAGGATCCGCCGCGGCACGTACCCGGATGACTCCAGGAACGTGCGTCCCTCCTCGTTGTCAACCGCGACCGACACCTCCACGACCGGCACCCGCGTGTCGGTCGCCCAGCGCTGGATCGAGGTGAGCAGCGCCTCCCCGACCCCCCGCCGACGGGCGTCGGTGCGCACGTAGACCGGCCCGATGGTCATCCCCTCCGGTCGCAGCCGGCCGGCCGCGTAGCCGAGCGGCGCGCCGCGGAGCTCGTCCTCCGCGATCCAGAAGATCCCACCCTGTGGGATCGGCTCGTCCCAGGGACGGCCGTCGCGGCTCTCCGCGGACGCGTTCGTCCGGTACTCGGCGGCGAGATCGCGGATCTCCTCGATGCGCGCCCGGCGGACGAACACGTCCCCCGACTCCCCGCCCGCGACGACGGGATCCGCGCCGGTGCCGCCGCCATCGCTCACGCCGCCACCTCCACGAGCCCGCGGTCGAGACGGTTGAGCCGCTCGCAGCCGCCCTCGGTCACCGCCACGATGTCCTCGATCCGCGCGCCGTACCGCTCGGGGACGTAGATCCCCGGCTCCACGGAGAAGACCATCCCCACCTCCAGCGGCTCGGCGTTGCCGCTGACGAGGTAGGGGTGCTCGTGGGCCTCGACACCGATGCCGTGTCCGGTCCGGTGGATGAAGTGTTCCCCGTGGCCGGCGTCCTCGATCACCCGGCGGCACGCCGCGTCCACCTCCTCGGCCGGCACACCCGGAGCGACCGTGTCGACCCCCGCGCGCTGTGCCTCCTCGACCAGGTCGTGGATCTCCCGGTACGCCGACGGCGGCCCCCCGACCACGTAGTTGCGGGTCATGTCCGAGCAGTACCCCTCGCGCGTCCCGCCGATGTCGACGACGACCGGCTCGCCGGCCGCGATCGGACGGTCCGAGGTCTCGTGGTGGGGACTGGCACCGTTGGGCCCGGACGCGACGATCACGAAGTTCACCTCGTCGTGGTCCTCGAGGATCGCCTCGGCGATGTCACGGGCGACCTCGCGCTCGGTGCGCCCGGCCCGCAGCAGCGTCGGGACACGCTCGTGGACCGCGTCGATCGCCGCGCCGGCGGCGCGCAGCCGCGCCACCTCGTCCGGATCCTTGCGCAGCCGCAGCTCGCGGGTGACGGTCCCACCCTCGACCCAGCCGGCGTCGGGCAGCACGGCCTGCAGGCGGATGAGGAACACCGACCACAGGCGATCGTCAACCGCGATCCTCGCCCCGCCCCCGACGCCGGCCGCATCCAGCGCGCCGACCACCAGGTCGAGCGGATCCTCGTCCTCCCGCCACTCGCGCAGCGTCACGGCCCGGTCGGCGCCGCTCGCTTCGGCGCGCGCCCGCTCCAGCTGCGGGACGATGAGGACCGGATCACCCGCCGCGGGGACGACGAGCATCGTCAGCCGCTCCAGGGGCAGGGCGTGGTACCCGATCATCCAGGCGAGGTCAGGTGACGCGCCGACCAGCAGCGCGTCCAGCCCACGGTCGGCGAGCACCTTCCGCGCCCGCCCCAGACGCTCGTCCACGTCCAAGATCGGCTCCCCGCCGGTCGCTCTCCACCCCATCCTACGCGTCGGGGCGCCCTCTTCGTCGGGAGCGTACCGACGTGACTGATAGCCTCCTCACGGCGTCGGCGACGGCGCCCGACGAGCCCGGATGGGAGCGTCACGCTGAGCGCAAACGCATCCGTCACCACGCCGGTCACCCCGCTCCTCGACCGCGAGGAGTCGCTGGACCGTGCCCGCTCGACCGACCTCGACCTCCTCGTCCTCGGCGGCGGGATCACCGGCGCCGGGATCGCGCTCGACGCGGTCTCGCGGGGGCTCGACGTCGCTCTGGTGGAACGCGACGACCTCGCCGCTGGCACCTCGTCGAAGTCCTCGAAGCTCGTCCACGGCGGCCTGCGCTACCTCGAGCAGCACGAGTTCGGTCTCGTCTACGAGGGCGTCCGCGAGCGCAACCTGCTGCGGCGCAACGCCTCGCACCTCGTACGCCCCCTCGGGTTCGTGGTCCCGACCCCCGACCGCGCGATGCAGGCTGCGCTGAAGGCCGGCCTCACCCTGTACGACGGGATGGCCATCGGCCGCAACGTGCGCACGCACCGGCGCCTGGACACCAGCGACCTGCTCACGCGCGTCCCGGGCCTGGTGAACGGCATCGGCCTCGGCGGCTACCGCTACTACGACTGCCAGACCGACGACGCCCGGTTGAACCTCGCGGTCGCGCAGTCGGCTCGGCGCCTCGGCGCTCTGGTCGTCAACCACGCCGCAGCGGTCGATCTGCTGCGCTTCCGCGACCGGGTCGTCGGGGCGACGGTCGAGGACGGGCTGACCGGGGAGCGGGTCACCCTCCACGCTCGCTGGGTCGTCTCCGCCACCGGGGTCTGGGCCGACGACGTCCGCTCCCTCCACGACCCCGACGAACCCCCGCTGCTCACGCCGTCGAAGGGCATCCACCTGACCTTCGACTCGCGTGACGTGCGCATCCGGGACGCGGCCCTCATCCCGTCGGGAGCGGACGACGGCCGGCTCATCTTCGTCATCCCGTGGGGCGAGCAGGTCATCGTCGGCACCACCGACGATCACTACGAGGGCGACCTCGACGCACCGACGGTCGGGCCGGACGACGCCGCCTACCTGCTGAACGCGGTGAACACGTCGTTCGGGACCAGCCTCACCCTGGACGACACGATCGGGGCGTGGGCCGGACTGCGCCCGTTGCTCGCCGGCGGTCGCGAGTCCGCCGCCTCCCGCGACCTGTCCCGCCGCCACGCGATGTTCGAGCACCCGCCGGGCCTGCTCACCATCACCGGCGGGAAGCTCACCACCTACCGCCAGATGGCTGAGGACGTCGTCGACCGCATCCTGTCCAGCGACGGGGAACGCGCCACCTGTGTCACCGACCGGCTCCCCCTCGGCCCGCGCGGTCGCATCCCCGACGCGCTCGCCGGCCTCCGCGACGTCTGCCGCATCCTCGGCGTCGATCCCGCGCTCGCCGGGTCGCTGCTCCACCGGCACGGGGACGACGCCCCCGCCGTCGCGGCGTTCTGCGCGGAGCGCGACGAGGCCGACCGCCTCGTGCCGACGCTCCCCTACCTGCGCGGGGAGGTCCGGTGGGCCGTACGCCACGAGCTCGCCCGGACCCTCGACGACGTGCTGCAGCGCCGCCTGCGGGTGTCGCTCCGTCACGCCACCGCCGGTGGGGAGGCGGCGTCGTGGGCGGTCTCGACGGTCGCCGAGGAGCTCGGCTGGGACGACGAGGAGCGCGACCGCCAGCTGCGCCTCTACCTCGACCACGTGGAGGCCGAGCGCGGGGTGGTGCCGCTGGACCGCTCCTGGTGGCGTCCGTCGGCGAGCTCGGCGGACCAGCCTGCCTGAGGACCGCTCAGATCTTCAGCGCGATCGCCGTCGGCAGCAGGTCGAACGTCGCCGGGGTCCTGCCGACGACCTCGCCGTCGGCCTCGACGAGCACCGGCTCGTCGGTGTGCACCTCGACCCGCTCCGACTGGTACTCCTGCACCTCGTCGTGCCCGAGGTGGTCCCCCCGACGGATGCGGTTCGTCATGAGGAACACGTCCCGCGCCGACCCCCGCCACAGCTGCACGTTGAAGCGCCCGTCGTCGGGGATGGCGCGCGGCGCGACCTTCATCGCACCACCGAAGAACTGGCCGTTGGCGACGACCACGTTGCTGTAGCGCCCGCGCTGCTCCGTCCCGTCCAGCACGATCCGTCCGGGCTGGAGCTCGAACGTCCGGATCGCGGCGAAGGTCCCGACGAGGTAGCGCAGCCGCCCGAGGATCCGGGGCAGCCGTTCGGCCCGGTCCACCACGGTCGCCGCGTACCCCACGTCGGCGATGTTCGCGAAGACCAGACTGCGTGGCTCCCCGTCGAGGCCGCTCAGGCGCGCCCGGCCCACGTCGATCGGGTACAGACCGTCACCGTCCAGGTGGACGGCGATCCGCTCCGGGGACAGGCGGAGCCCGAACGTCCGCACGAAGTCCGTCCCCGAGCCGGCGGGGACCACACCCAGGACGAGGTCGTCGCGGATCGGGCCCCCATCGGCGTCGACGAGGCCGTTCACCACCTCGTGCACCGTCCCGTCGCCGCCGACGGCGACCACGTAACGGAGGCCGTGCTCCTCGACGGCGGCCCGGGCGAGCTCGACGGCGTGGCCCCGCTCGTCGGTGGCGACGACATCGTGCTCGAGCCCCCGGTCGTCCAACGCCCGGCGGAGCCGCGGCAGGACCGGGTCGCGGCCCCGCCCCGCGGTCGGGTTGGCGATCAGCCTCATCGGTCCGAACGGGCTGGTCACCGGCGCCCCCCGGTGGCTCGAGCGACGACCACACCGGCGAGGTCGAGCGCCTCGACGCCGGCTCCGGCGAGCCGTCGGCGGGCGCGTGCGCAGGTCGTCACGGTCGGTACGTGCGGCAGCGACGCTGCCCGTCGCGCCGCCACCGCGGACGCGGCGTCCCCGTCGAGTAGATCGAGCCCCATGCCAGCACCCGAGCAGACGGTCCCGCGACCCGTGCCCTCGGGCTCGACGACCGTGTGGCCCGCCGCGGCCAGCACGCGACGCGGACCCGCGACCACCCCGTGGTCCCGCGCCAGCACGCAGGGGTCGTGGACCGTCACCTCGCGGCCCCCCTCCTCCGACTCCAGGTCGAGCCTGTCCTCCTCTACCGCGATCGCCAGCTCCTCGCCGAGGTGGCGGACCGGCCGGCCCCCGGCAAGCTCCGAGAGCACCCCGAGACAGTGCGGGTCGGTCCCGACCAGGCGGACGGCCGCGGCCGGGATGCGCCCGTCCAGCGCGGCCCGTGCCTCCTCGCCGGCGTCCCCGGCCCCGAGATCGTCCAGCAGGGCCCCGCAGCAACCGCTCGGTCGGATGGTCCGGACCGTGGAGCCCGCTGCGCTGAGCAGGCGCTCGGCCGCAGCCACCTCCGCCGCGCCGTCCGCGCAGCCCGGCACGAGCGCGACCACCTCGCCCGCTCCCCCGGAGCAGCCGGCGTCAGCTCCGAGCTCGGCGCTGTCCTCCTCCGGTCGCCCGGCGGGCCCGACCGTGCCTGCCGACCCCGCGTACGGCGATCGTCCAGCGCGCACCGCCTCGACCACGACAGCGACCGCGGGCGGCATCCCCGTCGCGACCACGGCGCGGCGCGCGGCCCGCACCTCGGCGGGCACGTCCAGGTCGTACAGACAGGCCTCCCGGCAGGCGTGGCACCCCGTACAGCCGTGGAGCGAGCGGTACACCTCCTCCGCGGAGCCCCCTTCCCCGTCGGCGACCGCGGTGACCGCCCGGTGCAGTGCCCACGGCGCGGTCGCCTCACGGCCCGTCGCCGCTAGGACCGGGCACGCGAAGTTGCACATCTTCGGGCAGTAGCTCCCGTGAAGCGCCGCCTCGCGGAGCCCCTCGGGGATCCCGGCTGCGCTCACCTGCCCACCTCCGCCACCACGCCGCCCGTCCCGTCGGGCGATCCGAGCCCCAGCGCCCCCGGGTTCATCACGCCGGCCGGGTCGAGCGCCTCCTTGACGCGTTCGAGCACGCCGATCCCGCCCGCCCCCAGCTCTTCCGCGAACCACGGCACCCGCAGCCGTCCGATCCCGTGGTGGTGACTGATGGTCCCACCCACGGTCAGGGCCGCGCGCTGACCCGCGTCCCACGCCGCCGCGTACCGCTCCTCGCTGTCGCGCTCCGCCGCCTCCGTGTCCAGATCCTCGTCACCGGCAGCGGGCGCCGCGCCGAACGTGAAGTAGATCGACGCGCCGGTCTCGTAGACGTGGCTGACGTGCGCGAGGACCAGGTCCGCGTGGGCCGCCAGCGCTGCCCGCACCTCCTCGTAGAGCGCGGGGACATCCGCCCAGACCGCGGCGACCTCCATGGTGTCGAGCATGACGGCGTCGCCGAAGATCCCCCCGGGGCGCATGTACTCCGCGAACCGGTACGACATGTCGTGGCGGTGCGCGCGCCAGTGCTCCCCCGGCTCGGGCCCCAGGTCCTCGGCCCCGGCCGCGGTGAGCTCGTCCAGCGCGCGGTCGTGCACGAAGCGCGCCACCTCATCGTCTCCCTCGGCCGCGTAGACGAGCAGGCACCCACCGTCCACCTCCGGGCTCTGCTCACCGAAGACCAGCGCGGTGTCGGCCTCGTCGTACAGACGCAGCACCGTCGGGCGGATCCCCCGCTGGAGGAGGCGCCGCACACCGTTCACCCCCGCGGTGAACCCCGCGAACAGCACACCACGATCGAGCACCGTCTCTGGCGCGTGACGCAGCCGGAGGGTCGCCGCGGTGATCACGCCGAGCGTGCCCTCCGAGCCGAGGAAGAGCCGCTTCAGGTCCGGGCCGGCGGCCGACTGCGGCACGGCCTTCGACGTGACGACGGTGCCGTCGGCGAGCACCACCTCCAGGCCGATCACCATCTGCTCGAGCTTGCCGAATCCGGTCGACGCCTGGCCGGCGCTGCGGATCGCGAGGAACCCGCCCATCGTCGAGCAGTGCGCCGACGAGGGGTGGTGGCCGAGTGTCCAACCGCGGTGCCGGAGGTGGTCCTCCAGCGCCTGGCAGATCACGCCCGGCCCGACGGTGACCGTGCCGCTGACCTCGTCGATCGCACCGATGCGGTCGAGACGCTTCAGGTCCAGCGTCACCGCGCCGTCGACCGCCGCCGCACCTCCGCAGACGCCGGTCCCGGCCCCGTACGGCACCACCGGAACCCCTTGCTCGTGGCACCAGACCAGCACCGCAGCGACCTCCTCCCGATCGTCCGGCGTGACCACCGCAGCCGGGCGCGTCGGCTCCTCCCCGCGACGACGGGCCATGACCAGCCGCGGCCAGAAGTCGGTCGCGTGGAGGTCGAGATCGGTCGGGTCGTCGCTCACCCGTTGGGGAGGCACGACCCGGCGCAGGTCCTCGGTGAGAGTGGTCATCTCGGCGGAGCGTAGTGGCGGTGCCCGCCCCTCTGGTGAACAACCACGCCGACGTCAGCGGAG
>CAZADJ010000114.1:0-6066 GCA_964483845.1 uncultured Actinomycetota bacterium
GGGGTGGTCGTGATCGGGTGATCGAGGAACGGCCGGGACCTGAGGCACACCTAGGATGCGGGCGACGACATCCGACAACGACGGGCGAGGGAGGACTCGGTGGCCGACCGCATCGGCATCCTCACCGGAGGTGGCGATTGTCCGGGCCTCAACGCCGCGATCCGTGCGATCGTACGGAGCGCCACACGGCACAACATGTCCTGCTACGGCTTCCCCAACGGCTGGGAGGGTGTGCTCAACAGCGCGGTGAGCCACCTGACCGTGGAGTCGACCCGGGGCATCCTGCACCGGGGCGGGACCATCCTCGGAACCTCCCGGGTCGATCCCTACCGGGAGGAGGAGGGCGTCCAACGCATCCGGGAGACGCTCGACATCCACGGCCTCGATGGCATCATCGTGATCGGCGGGGAGGGCACCCTGTCAGCCGCGGCGGGTCTCGCCGACGATGAGCAGCTGCCCGTCATCGGCATCCCGAAGACCATCGACAACGACGTCGACGGCACGGACCTCACCATCGGGTTCGTCACCGCCATGGACATCGCGACGGAGGCCGTCGACCGGCTGCACTCCACCGCGGAGTCGCACAACCGTGTGATGGTGCTCGAGGTCATGGGTCGCCACGCCGGCTGGATCGCGACGTACGCGGGGATGGCGGGCGGCGCGGACGCGATCCTGATCCCAGAGAAGCCGTTCGACATCTCGGCGGTCTGCCGCCACGTACGGCAGCGGGCGGGTCGTGGCCGGGACTTCTCCATCGTGATGGTCGCCGAGGGTGCCGTCCCCGCCGAGGGGACCATGGACATGCCCGACTACGAGGAGGACGAGTTCGGTCGGCCGATCCTCGGCGGCATCGGGCACCTGGTCGCCCGGGAGGTCCGCGAACGGACCGGTTTCGACTCCCGGGTCACCATCCTCGGCCACGTCCAGCGGGGCGGGAGCCCCGGCGCCTACGACCGGGTGCTCGCGACCAGGTTCGGCGTGACCGCGGTCGAGATGGCCCGTGCGCACCGGTGGGGCTCGATGACCGGACTGCAGGGACGGAGGATCGAGGCGGTCCCGCTGGCGGAGGCGACGGCGCAGCTGAAGCTCGTCCCACCGGATCTGTACGAGATCGCGGAGACGTTCTTCGGATGACCGCCGAGGAACCGGAGCAGCTCCTCGACCTCGCCGCGTCGACCGCGGAGCGCGCCGGCTCGCTGCTGCTCGACTACGCGGACCGGCGGTCACTCGACGTCGAGACGAAGTCCAGCGACACCGATCCGGTCTCGGAGGCGGACCGGGCCGCGGAGCGGCTCATCACGGAGCACCTGCTGGGTGCGCGACCCGACGACGGGATCCTCGGGGAGGAGGACGCCGACAACCGACCGGGTCGCAGCGGGCTCACCTGGGTCGTGGACCCCCTGGACGGGACCGTGAACTTCCTGTACGGGATCCCCGCCTGGTGCGTGTCGATCTGCTGCGAGGACGACGTCGGAGCGCTCGTCGGCGTGGTCCACGACCCGAACCGCGGGGAGACCTTCGCCGCCCGACGTGGCGGGGGAGCGCGGCTGAACGGTGAGCCGATCCGGGTGCGGGACGTCGATCAGCTCGATCGGGCGCTCGTCGCGACCGGGTTCTCGTACGGGGCGGAGGTGCGCTCGACCCAGGGACGGTGGGCCGCCGAGCTGCTCGGGCACGCGCGCGACATCCGGCGCGTCGGTGCGGCGGCCCTCGACCTCGCGTGGACCGCGGCCGGTCGGTTCGACGGGTTCTACGAGATCGGCCTGCACCCGTGGGACTTCGCCGCCGGGATGCTCCTCGTCGAGGAGGCCGGCGGTGCCGCGTCGCTGCGGACGGTGGTCGCCGGAGACGTGCGCTCGCGGTGTGTCTTCGCCGGCGTGCCCGCGATCCACGATGCGCTGCTCTCGTGGCTCGCGGGGCTGACGACCGTTGAGGCAGCCGAGACCTGAGGCCCCGATCCGACGGGGGTGGATCCGCGTCGATCCGCTCGGCCGTTTAGGGTCGCTGTGCGACACCGGAGGTGCCATGACCGTCGATCTGCGTTCCGACACCGTGACCCGGCCGACCGACGCGATGAGAGCGGCGATGGCGGCCGCAGACGTCGGCGACGACGTATTCGGGGAGGACCCATCCGTCAACCGACTGGAGGCGGTCGCCGCCGAACGTTTCGGGAAGGCGGCCGCGCTGTACACCCCGTCCGGCGTGATGGCCAACCAGCTCGCCCTCCGGGTCCTCGCGCAGCCGGGGTCGGAGGTCATCGTCGAGGCCAACGCACACCTGGTGAACTACGAGGACGGCGCGGGCGCCATCCTCGCGGGGGTGCAGTTCCGCACCCTCCAGACCGGCGACGGTCGCCTCGATCCGCAGGAGGTGGCGGCCGCCATCCGGCCCGCCGCGTACCACCTCACCCCGACGAGCCTCGTGGCGATCGAACAGACGCACAACCGCCGGGGCGGGACGGTGCTGGCCATGGAGGGGCTCGAGGCGGTCGCGGACGCGGCGCGGTCCCGGGGGGTGGCCACCTACATCGACGGTGCTCGCATCTTCAACGCGTCCGTCGCCGCCGGGATCGACGTCGCGGACTACGCGCAGCACGTCGACGCGCTGATGTTCAGCCTGTCGAAGGGGCTCGGCGCCCCGGTCGGGTCGGTGCTGGTCGGTGAGGCGGCGATGATCGCGGACGCGCGCGTGTGGCGGCGCCGGTACGGCGGCGCGATGCGCCAGGCGGGGATCATCGCCGCGGCGGGGGTCCACGCGCTCGAGCACCACGTCGATCGGCTCGAGGAGGACCACGCGAACGCCCGGGTCCTCGCGGAGGAGATCGCGGCGGAGGTCCCCGGAGCCGTCGACGTCGGCCAGGTCGAGACGAACATGGTGTACGTGGACACCGGGGAGCTCGACGCGCCGGCGCTCGCGACGGAGCTCGCCGAGGACGACGTCCTCGCCGCAGCGCTCGGCCCCTCGACCCTGCGGCTGGTGACGCACCTCGACGTCGACGAGGTCGGCTGCCGGCTCGCCGCCGACGCGATCACCAGCCGGCTCGTCGAGGCGTGAGCCACCGGGACGCACGGTGACACGACGGTCCTGAGATCTCGGACGCACGGGGGCACATCGACCCTGGCATGGTGGGGTCAGAGCGTGCAGACTCGAGGTACCTGAGCGGCCGCGCTGACCCGTGGCCGCGAGCGAACGGGAGGTGGCACATGTCCGGTGGCGGTAACGGCAGGACGTCGGCGCGCGTCGAGGAGCAGCTGCGGCTCGGAGCGGGGTTCCGGGAGGACGAACGCGGCGAGGTCGTCTCCCGCTTCAGCAAGCTGGATCGGCGGTTGAAGCGCTTCGACGCCGACGCGACCGCCCTGGAGGTGTCGATCAAGGGACGCGACACGAACGAGCAGCAGGTCACGCTCGAGGCGCGGCTGCCCGGACACGAGCGCTTCGTCGCCGTCTCGCAGGAGCCGAAGCTGAAGGACGCGCTGAACGACGTCCGCGACGACATCTGGCGGCAGATCGACGACGCCGTGAACAAGCGGACGGACGCGCGCCGACGCGGCTGAACGGGCCGGGGCCCGTGCCGGCGACCTGTCAGGCCCCGAGCCCGACGACCGCCTCGGCCGCGGCCAGTCCGGACAGCGCCGCGCCCTCGACACGGGGCCCCGCGAAGGCGTCGCCAGCGAACGCGAGCGGAGCTCCGGGCGCGATGGTCGCGACCGTTCGTTCCGGATGGGTCGGGGTGGGGGTCGCGTACCGCCAGCGCCTCGTGGCGGCCGGCCGCAGCGGACGGCGCACGATGCCGGCGGCGGCCTCGAGGAGCTCGTCGACCCAGTCGTCGCCGTCATCGTCCAGGTGAGCCCGGCTGAACCTGCCGCCGGCGTGCACGGTGACCGCCGGCACGTCCGAGATGCCCTTGCGCTCGCCGTCCGCGATCCAGGCGACCGGCTCCCCGTCCCCGTGCCAGGCGCCCGGGTCCGGGAGGACGGTGGGTGCGTCGGCGGTGGCGAGCACCGCGAGGGTCGGCTCGTAGCCGATGACCTCGAGCTCGGTGTGGACCGGTGCGGGAAGGGTCGTCGAACCGGCGTCGAGGAGGTCGAGGGCGACCGGGACCGGGACGGCGAGCACGAGCGCGTCGGCGTGGAGCCGTGAGGGGCCGTCCGGAGCGGAGGCTCGCCGGCCGGCGCCGCCGCCGACGCGCTCGCGACCGGTGACGTGCCAGGCACCCTGGACGACCTCCACGCGCTCGACCGTCCACGAGGACCGGAGGTCGAGGCCGCGCGCCAGGTGGTCCGCGACCGCCTGCATGCCGCCGACCCCCCGGTAGTGCGGCTCGTCGGCGCCCGGCGGCGGATCGGGCGGTGGCAGGCCGCGGAACCACTCGGTGAGCACGCCGGCCGCGAGCCAGTCGTCGATCAACGGTCGGAGCCGGTCGTCGCGGCAGGTGAGGAACTGCGCGCCGACGTCCCAGACCGCGGTGCCGGGACCGGCGTCACGGTGCGTCAGGGTCGCGAGGCGACCGCCGGGTGACGATGCCGCCTCGAGCACGACGGTGGTGACGTCGCGTGCCACGAGCGCCGTCGCGGCGAGGAGGCCGGCGATCCCGCCACCGACGACGGCGCAGCCGAGGTGATGCCCGTCGGAGGACACCGTCAGCCGGTCCGCCCCCACGCGCCGGCGGGGCGGTCGTCGGAACCGACCGTCACCACCTCACGTCCGGCGACCTCGGCGAAGCGGATGATGTCCTGGCGCAGGCGGACGAGGTCGTCGCGGACCAGCGCCTGCGGGCCGTCGCACAGGGCGACCTCGGGTCGCGGGTGCACGTCGACGATGAGGCCGTCCGCGCCGGCGGCCATCGCGGCGCGCGCCAGCGGCAGGACCAGCTCGCGTCGACCCCCGGAGTGCGACGGGTCGACGATCACCGGGAGGTGCGTGAGCGACTGGACCACCGGGATCGCGCTGATGTCGAGGGTGAACCGCGTCGCCGGCTCGAACGTGCGGATGCCACGCTCGCAGAGGACGATGTTGAGGTTCCCGGTGTGGGCGACGTACTCGGCGGCCATCAGCCACTCGTCGATGGTGGAGTTCATCCCCCGCTTCAGCAGGACCGGCTTGCCGGTGAGCCCCACCTCCTTCAGTAGCTGGAAGTTCTGCATGTTGCGCGTGCCGACCTGGAGCATGTCAGCGTGCGCCGCGACCGTCGGGACGTCGCCAGGGGTGACCACCTCGGTCACGAACGGGATGCCCAGCTCGCGTGACACCGCTGAGAGGATCTCGAGGCCCCGCTCGCCGAGGCCCTGGAACGAGTAGGGCGAGGTGCGCGGCTTGTACGCACCGCCGCGCATGATGACGGCGCCGGCCTCGCGGGCCATGCTCCCGGCGGCCCGCGTCTGGTCCTCCCCCTCGACGGCACACGGGCCCCCGATCAGGGTGAAGGTGTCCCGTCCGATGGGCACGGTGCCGACCGAGACCGTCGATGGGCGCGGCTGGGTCTCGATGTTGACCAGCTTGTACGGCTTCGAGACGCGGATCACGTCCTCGACGCCGGGGAAGGCGTGCAGCGGGAGCTCCGCGAACTGCGTCAGGTCGCCGACCAGCCCGACGATGGTCTGGTTCTTGCCACGGGAGACGAACGCCTCACCGCCGACCTCGTCGATCGCATCCACCACCTTGGCGATGTCCTCGTCGGTCGCGCCGGGGCGCATCACGACGACCATGGCGTCCTCCCTCGTCATCGTCGACGTCCCCTGGAACCGCGAGAGCCCCGGGGGGCTCCCGGGGCTCGAGGTGTCCGTCTCGTCTGGGTCAGCGTGCACGGCCCCGGCCCCGGTCCGCGTAGAACCAGGTGAACCCGTAGCCGTACCGCGTCGTGTCCATGCGGGGGAGCGTAGCCGAGGCGTCGTGGTGCGCGCCAACCGCACGTCCGGGCACGGTCGCTACGCTCGCGTCCCTCGCCCCGGGAGGCCAGTCCTTGGAGTGTCCGTTCTGCTCGGCGGACATCGTCGATGACGCCAACTTCTGCCCCCACTGTGGCCACGGGGTCGCGGCCAGCCAGACCGGACGGGCCCCGGCCCCGGA
>CAZADJ010000114.1:6166-8490 GCA_964483845.1 uncultured Actinomycetota bacterium
ACGACGAGACCGTGGCGATCGACCTCAGCGACACCGGCGAGATCCCCGTGGTCGACGCCGGCGGTATCCCCGTCGGGGAGGCCGGCGGGGCCCCGACCGAACGGGTCGCCCGGGCAGCGAGCGGTCCCCCGACCGGCCCGATGCGGCGGTGCCCGACCTGCGGGGCCCAGAACAGCGCGCGACGGGACCGGTGTGGCCGCTGTGGGGCCGATCTGGAGACGGGCGTGGCACGACGGCCGCGTCACGCGGGGGCGTCGGACGACGAGCCCGCCGACGGGGGCCGGTCGACGAGGATCGTGATCGCCGTGCTCGTCGTCGGCGCGATCATCGGGACGCTGGCCGGGCTCATCGCGATGAGCCGGGTCGGTGACGACCCGGCCGCGCAGGGCCCGGCCTTCGACGAGGGGGTGTACGGCGACGAGACCCGGACGCTGGAGGTCTCCTCGGTGACGGCCTCCTCGACGCGGGACCCGGTCGGGGAGCGGCGCTTCGACGCGGCGTCGGTGACGGACGGCGATGCGGCGACAGCGTGGGTCGCCGCCGAGGACGATGGCGTGGGCGAGACCGTGGCGCTGCGGCTGCGGGAGCGTTCGTGGGTCGGCTCCGTGTCGTTCTGGAACGGCGACCAGCTCGACGACCACACGTTCCGTCAGCGTGGCCGTCCCACGAGGGTGCTCATCCACGTCGGCGGGACCCCGCGGTACGAGGTCACGCTCCTCGATCGACCGGGGGAGCAGGCGGTCACCTTCCCCGATCCGGCCCTCGGGCGCAGCGTCGCGGTCGAGGTGGTCGACGTCGCTGCCGGCGAGGACGGGGTCGAGGTGGCGCTGTCGGGCCTGGAGCTCCGCGGCTGGGTCGCCCGGGGAGCCGATCGGGAGGGCTGAGGGTCGGGAGTCCGCCCTCAGTCGGTCGTATCGTCCCCGACCACGGCCCCCGTCCCGCTCGCGGCGAGGGCGTCGGCCGGCTCGCGGGCGCGCAGCTCCGACCAGAGCATCCCCGCGAGGATCAGGGTCGCGCCGGCCGCCTCGCGCGGGCCGAACGTCTCCGGCCTGAAGCCGACGAACCCGAGCGCGACCAGCAGCCGGAGACCGAGCCACGAGGTGAGCCAGGCGAAGACCGGCTCCATGGTGAGGATCACGGCGGTGCGGGCGGGGGAGAGGACCCGCTGGGCCGCGGTCTGTGCGAAGAAGGCGAACGAGCTCGCGAACAGCGCCGTGAACACGATCGCGCCCCACACGTAGGGCCCCGGCGGAAGCCACGCGACCCCGTCGGTGACGACGTGCTGGACCGCGCCCCCGGTCCCGTGCAGCACCGCACCGACAGCGAGTTGCACCGTCGCGAGGGCGCCGGTCGGATGCTGGCGGGACCACGCGCCGAGTCCGACGAGGTGCAGCGCGAACGCGAACGCGCAGCCGAGCACCAGCAGGTCACCGACACCGGGGACGAGGGTCCCCTCCAGGGTCAGCAGGGCCAGACCGCCGGTCGCCAGCGTCGCGCCGACCATCGCCGGCACGCTCGGCCGCCGGCGCAGGACCGCCGCCTGCAGCAGCGGCGTGATGACGACGACCATCCCGGTGATGAACGCAGCCTTGGGGGCGGTGGTGAGCGTCAGCCCGAAGGTCTGGAAGGCGTAGCCGGCCCAGAGCGCCGCGCCGAGCAGGGAGCCGTGCAGGACCAGGCGTCGGTCGATGCGGGCGAGCTCGTGGGGCACGAGCGCGCCCAGGGCGACAGCGGCGATCGCGAAGCGCCAGGCGTTGAACGGGAAGACCGGGAGCCGGTCGACCGCCTCCTGCACGACGACGAAGGTCGAGCCCCAGACGAACGCCACCGCGAGGAGTGCGATGGTCCAGACGACCGTCGGACGGGAGCGGCTCACTCCCAGACGTAGAGGGTCACGCGATCGCCGCGACGGACCTCGGTACCCGGGCGCGGATCCTGCTCGGCGACCTCGCCGGAGACCTGGTCGGGTCCTTCGACCTCGCGGACCTCGACGGCCAGCCCGAGGTCCTCGAGCATCGCCACGGCGTCAGCGTGCTGGTCTCCACGGACGTCCGGCAGGTCGAACGGCTCCGGCCCGAGCGAGACCGTGAGCTCGACGGTGTCGCCCCGGTGGAGCGTGGCGCCGGGCTCGGGGGACTGGCCGATCACGTGACCCTCCGCGACGTCGTCGGAGTAGACCTCGGCGACGACGGTGGCCTGCAGGTCGGCGCTGTCGATCGTCGCGGCGGCGTCGCTGCGGGTCATCCCCTGGACCCCGGGGACCTCGATCGGCTCGCGGCCGAGGCTGACGAGGAGCGTGACGGTGTCACCCTGCAGCACCGAGG
>CAZADJ010000115.1:0-8459 GCA_964483845.1 uncultured Actinomycetota bacterium
CGATCAGGGTGAAGTAGTGCCGCTCGGGGTCGTGCTCCACGAACCGCTGCACGCTGCCGGGACCGAAGGGCGCGTCGCGACGCAGCACCGTCTCCGGGACCATCCCCAGGCCGACCGCGCGGTCGACGACGCACGCCGCGACCTCACGCCGGTGCAGCGTCCCCGGAGCGAAGTCCCACAGCGGGCGCTCCCCCCGCTCCGGCTTGTAGACGGCGAGGAGGTCGTCCCCGGTGCCGATCCGACAGAGCATGGTCGCGTTCGAAGCGACCGCGAAGCGCCCGAGCACCTCGAGCGGCGCGTTCATCAGCGCGTCCCGGACGGCTCCGTCCGCGTCGCTCACCGCTCCATCCCGCCGCTCACCGCGCCCTCGGGTCCCCGTTCGTCCGCGGGCACAGGTGCCCGTCAGGGTCGACCGGGAGGCCGCAGATCCGGCAGGCCGGCCGTCCCTGCTGGACCGCCCACTCCGCGTGGGCGGCCAGGACCGCCGCGCGGTCCTCGTCCAGCCAGATCCGCACCCGCTCGGGCTCCCGGTCCTCGTCGGGGACGAACTCGTCGACCTCGATGACGAAGCGACCGAGCTGCGGGTCGATCCCGACCGCCACTTCCCCCCCGCGCCACCGGGAGATGATCGGTTCGCGGAGGCGCATGCTGGCGATGTCCCACGTCGACGGCGGTTCGGCACCGACCTCGGCGAGCAACCGGCGCAGGACGTCCGCGAGGCTCGCGACCTGCTCCTTCTCGACGAGGATGCTGACGACCTCGTCGCGCTCGCTCGCCTGGACGTAGAAGGTGCGATCGCCGGGCTCCCCGACGAAGTCCGCCGTGACGTGCTCTGGCGCCGAGAGCTCCACGGTCACGGCCGCGTCAGGTGCGCGACGTCGTTGAACCCGACCAGACGCGGAGTACCACGCTTCGCGAGCTCGAGCCGGCTGATCGACGCCGGCGCGACGACCAGCCGTTGGAAGAGATCGATCGGGATCCCCGCGTAGTGCGCGACCAGGAGCTTGATGATGTCGGCGTGGCTGACGACGACGAGGCGGGCGTCGCTGCGGTGGTCGGCGATGAGCCCCTCGATCGCCCTGACCGCACGACCCTGCGCGGCGACGAACGACTCGCCGTCTGGCAGGGCCACGCGTCCGGGGGTGCGCACGACGTGCTCGAAGTGCTTCGTGCGGGCCATCTGTTTCAACGACCGGTCGGTCCAGCGCCCGTGGTCGAGCTCCTGCACGCCCTCCAACTCGAACACGTCCACCTCGGCGTGGGCGGCGATCACCTCGGCGGTCTCGCGTGCGCGCGCGATCGGCGAGGTGTGGACCGCGGTGATCCGCTGGCGAGCCAGGCGCTCGGCGACGGCCGCCGCCTGGGCGGCTCCGTCGTCGGTCAGCGACGCGTCGGTCCTGCCGCCGGCACGCTTCCCGGTCGCGGCGGTGACGCCGTGCCGGACGAGGGCGAGGGTCGCCACGCTCAGTAGGCGCGGGCGAAGCAGAGGCGCGTCCCGTAGGCCGCGGGCTCCCGGCAGCGGATGCACGCACCCTCGTCCGGGTGGCGGCCCGTCGGGATGACGCGCGGGGTCGCGGTCGTCTCCGCCTTGATCTCGTCCTCGCACTCGCTGCGGCCGCAGTGGAACGCGTACGCGAACCCTTCGCTCACCTGCTCCACGAACGGCTCCCAGTCGTCGACCTCGTCGCTGTGCTCCGCACGGAACGCGATCGCCCGGTCCAGGAGCAGGTCGCGGTAGTCGTCCAGGCGCTGGAGCATCCCGTCGGCGACGGTGTCGAGCTCGACGGTCTCCTTGGAGTCCTGGCCGACGCGCTGCGCGAGGACCACGGTCCCGTTCTCGAGGTCGCGGGGACCGAGCTCGAGCCGGAGCGGGACCCCGCGCAGCTCCCACTGGTTGAACTTGAACCCCGGCGAGACGTCCTCGCGATCGTCGACCTTCACGCGGACACCCTGCTCGGCCAGGTCGCGCGCGAGCCGGTCGGCCACCTCCACGACCCGGACGTGGTCCTCGTCGCGACCGATGGTGGCGATCACCACCTGGTGCGGCGCGAGCCCGGGGGGCAGCACCAACCCCTGATCGTCGCCGTGCGCGAGGATCACCGCGCCGAGCATGCGCGTCGACATCCCCCACGAGGTCGTGTGGCAGTGCCGGAGCTCGTTGTTCTCGTCCTGGTAGGTGATGTCGAACGCCTCGGCGAAGTTCGTGCCGAGGTAGTGCGAGGTCGCGGACTGGAGCGCCTTGCCGTCGCGCATCATCCCCTCGATCGAGAAGGTGCGGAGCGCGCCGGGGAAGCGCTCCCCCGGCGTCTTCTCGCCCTTGACCATCGGGATCGCGGCGATCTGGCGCGCGAACGTGTCGTAGATCTCGAACATGCGCATGGTCTCGGCCATGGCGTCGTCCTCGTCGACGTGGGCCGTGTGACCCTCCTGCCAGAGGAACTCGGTGGTGCGCAGGAACACGCGGGGGCGCATCTCCCAACGCACGACGTTCGACCACTGGTTGATCAGCATCGGCAGGTCGCGGTACGACGAGATCCACTTGCTGTACATCTCACCGATCACCGTCTCCGAGGTCGGACGCACCACGAGCGGCTCGTCGAGCTCCTTGCCGCCGCCGTGGGTGACGACGGCGAGCTCCGGCGAGAACCCCTCGACGTGATCGGCCTCGCGCTCCAGGTAGCTCATCGGGATGAACAGGGGGAAGTAGGCGTTCTCGTGGCCGGTCGCCTTGAACATCTCGTCGAGCTGCGCCTGGAGCAGTTCCCACATCCGCCACCCGTACGGCCGGATGACCATCGTTCCCTTCGAGGGGCCGCGGTCGGCGAGCTCCGCTTTGAAGACGACCTCGTTGTACCAGGCGGAGACGTCCTCGCTGAGCGGCGTGACGCCGAGTTCCTTCGCCTTGCCCATGGTGGTCCGCTCCCCGGTGGGGCGATCTTCTCGTCCGGAGGGTCACCCTACCGGCGGGTGACGTGGCGGTCGGCTCAGCCCGCCTCGTCGCCCGAGGGGGCGCCCGCCACGACGATCCGCTCCAGGTCGACCTCTACCTCGCTGGGATCGACGGTGCCGACGATCTCGTGCACGAACCCGACCCCGTCCCACTCGGCCACGTGCACCTCCCGCGGCTCGCACGGCTCACCGTGCGCGTCGAGCAGCAGCCGGAGCGTCGGGCGGGCCGGGAAGCTGGGATCGGAGCTCACCACCACGCCGACCTCACCGGTGCCGAGCCGGACGAACGACCCGATCGGGTAGGCACCGAGCAGCCGGATGAGCGCCTCGACGACCCGCTCGTCGAAGCGACCGCCTGCGTCGGCGGCGATGGTCGCGAGCGCCTTCCGACGCTCCTCGGCCATCCGGTACGAGCGCGCGCTGGTCAGCGCGACGTAGCCGTCCGCGACCGCGACGATGCGCGCCGACGACGACGGCCGACGACCGCTCGGCAGGCACGGGTAGCCGGAGCCGTCCACGCCGACGTGGTGCTCGAGAGCCACGCTCGCCGCGATGTGGGCCAGCCCGCCCTCCGCGGCGAGGAGCATGCCGGCACCGATCACCGGGTGCCGGCGGACCCGCTCCCACTGTTCCTCGGTGAGCGGTCCGGGGTGATCGACCACCTCGCTGGGGATGGCCAGCATCCCGACGTCGTGCAGGAGGGCGGCGGTCCCGAGGTCGGTCACCTGCCTCCCCTCCAGCCCGACCGCACGACCGAGTGCCATGGAGAGGATCGCGACATCGACCGCCCGTCGCCGCGCGTCGTCGTCCTGCGAGCGGATGGCTGCGAGCAGCATCGCGCGACCGGGATCGCGCGTGACCTCGTCCGCCAGCGCCCGGACCGCGCGGTCCGCCTGCTCGAGGTCGGCGGCCTCGCCGCCAGCGACCGCCGCGCCCGCACGATCCACGGCCTGCTCGCCGAGGCCGTAGGCCTGCTGGACGGCCGTGAGGAGGCCGGCCTCCCGGAGTGCGAAGGTCGGTTCGACGTGGTTCACCTCGATCCCGACCATCGTCGTGGTGATCGGAGCCTGCTCCCGCAGGATGCGCAGCAGCGTGGCGACGTCACGCTCGTTCGCGGTCGGAGCGAACTCGATCGCCCGGATCCCGGCGTCGTCGCACACGGCCAGCAGCCCGGGGAGCTCGAGCGACACGGCGGGCAGCAGCTCCGGACCGAGGTAGAAGGCGCGACGCACGAGGTACAGGGGACCGGGGTCGTCGACCGCGTCGTGCATCGCTCGGAGCGCCACGACGACCTCGGTGATGGCTTCGCGGCACTCCGGGTGCCTCTCCGGGTACAGGTTCGCCGTCTGCACGGCGGTCGCGAGCGCCCGCACGAGGCGCTCACCGACGTCCCGCGTCGTCGTCACCGGGTCCCCCCCTGGTCCTCCAGGAGCGACCGGGCCTGACGCCGCAGACGCCAGGGCAGCCCGCCCCGTCGCCGGGACGAGAGCCGATCGAGGAGCTCGGTCCGTCGGTCGGACGGGTACGAGGCGAGCTTCTCCAGCGCCTCCTCCCTCACCTCCAGGGGGCGGTCGTCCGCCTCGGCCAGGGACGCGAGCGTCTGCGGGACCTCCTCGCTCATCACCGCCACGAGCCCGTTGATCGCGTCCAGGGCGATCGCCGTGCTGGCGCTCCGCGCCAGCCGAGCCAGGACCCGCACCGCCTCGACCGACGAGAGCCCGGCGAGGGCGCGCATCGCCTCCCGTCGGACGCGCTGATCCCCGTGCGTCACCGCGCGACGGAGCCGATCGACCGCCTCGTCGTCGCCGACCTCCTCGAGGACGCAGACCGCGTTGCGGACCACGTACCAACGCCCATCGCTGAGCCAGTGGTCGAGCCGTTCGACGTGGCCGGCGGCCAGCCTCGTCACGAGGTCGAGGAGACGCACACGCCGGGTCCGGCTCTCCTCCTCGGCGAGCACCGCGAAGACGCGGTCCATCGCCACGCCGCCGAGCGGCTCGAGGAGGGGGAGCATGTCGTCGAGCTCGGCCGCGAGGTCCCCGGAGAGCAGCTCCGCCACCGTGCCCGCGTCCAGGGCGAGCTCACGCGCCTCCTCCACGAGGGCGGAGACATCGGCGTCGGACCTGGCGGCACTGGCCACCGCTCCGCTGAGCGCCGCGACCGTCTCGGCGTCTCCACGGACGACCGCCTCGCGGACCTCGGCGGCCCACCCGCGCAGCACCCGACGGGCGGGCGCCGGACCCGGGTCGAGCAGCAGGTAGTCGGACAGGGCGGTGACAGCCGAGTCGCTGGCCGCCGCGGTCGTCGCCGCCACACCGGCGACGAGGTCGGGGACCGCGCGCTGCTCGCCGATCTTCGTCCCCCTGGCCAGGAGCGTCGCCGCCGGGCTCCCCGCCACCTCTCCGTCGGCGGCATCGACGGTGGCGCCCCCCGTCGCACCCGACCCACGGGCCTGGTCGACGGCGGCCTGCGTCAGCGCGACGAGGACCTCGCGACGCTGACCCGACTCGACGAGCTCCCTGGCGAGATCGAGCGGGTCGCCGCCGCCCTCGCCAGCGACCGTCACGAGGGCATCGGCCAGGTCCGCGTCGCTCATCTCGGCCTGCACGACGGACGCGACCTCATCCCGCTCGGTGACGACGAGGCGGTAGAAGTGGCGCCGGATCTCCGGCGGCAGCGCGGCGACCGCCCGCCTGAGCCGGCCGATCGAGCGCGCGTCGCCGGCGATGCCCTCCGGCCGTACGGCGACCACCTCCCGGATCCGCTCGAGCACCGCCGCCGCCCGCGCGGTCGCGTCGTCGCCCGGCGCGACCTCGGCCAGTTCCGCGGCGTCCACCAGCAGGCCCCAGTCCGTGTCGTCCCCGACCGGTCCCTCGTCGGGCGACAGTGCGGGCAGCGGGGTGAGCTCGCCGACGGCGAGCGCCTTCACCTCGGCGTCGGAGAGACGCTCGACGAGGGGTCGCTTGTCGGCGGCGTCGACGTCGGTGAGCTCCGTGTAGAAGCGGACCAGCTCACCGGAGCCCGGCGGTTCGATGACCGCGAGCCGCTCGACTCCCTGCGCGTAGAGGATGCGCGCCAGCAGGCCGTGATCGTCGTGGCCCGGCACGGGTCCGTCACGGTCGTGGAACCGGCCGCCGCGCACCTCGACCTCGAACGGGCCGTCGCCGAGGACCTCCGACGCGGCCGCACCGATCCGCTCGGCCGCCTTCACGAACGCCGGGCGGTCCGCCTCGCCCGGGAACAGTCGGTGCGCGCTGAGCCCGCGGGTGAGCTCCCGCAACAGCTGCGCGGCAGGCGGCTCGCGCCTCGACCCGTCGGTCCTCACCGGTACCTCGACCGTTCAGTCACCAGCGACGCGATCCGCGATCTCGTCGCGGTACTCGGGGAAGTAGCGCTCGATGACCCGCAGCTCGAAGCGCCGCATGATCTGCTCCTTCGGCTCGCGCTCGAGCAGGAACCGGAAGGACCCGTGGACCAGGTCGGCGAGCGCCACGTCCTCGACCCCGAGCTCCTCCGCGTACCCGTCCGGCACCGTCACCTGGTGGGTCGTGGTGTCACCTTCCTCGGAGACCTCGACCTGGAACTCCCCGGAACCGACGGGGGTCACCTCGATGGCAGCCATGCCTCCTCCTGGCGTCGAGACGGGTCGCGGGCTCGACCGACACCCGCGCGCTCCGCGAGCCCACTCGCTCCACACCGCTCTGCGGATCGACCCAACGCTAACGTGTCGGCCCACCGCGGTTCTACCCTGTCGTTCCGACGACCGTCGAGGGGCCCGTGGCCGAACCAGACGACACGCTGGCGCTGCTCGACTACCGGCGCAGGGTCGCCGCCCTCTACCGCGAGGTGCGGGAGGGCACCGGCGACGTCGTGACCTGGCAGCGGTGGCGCGCCGGACGCGACGAGCTGCTGAAGACCCACCAGCAGAGCCCGATCCCCTCCGCTGATCGGGCCGGGTTCACCGCGGCACCGTTCTTCGATCACGCTCCACGCTTCGAGGTGGAGGGGCGCGTGGAGGAGCCCGACGGTGGCGATCCACTCGTCCTCGAGCACAGCGAGGACGGCCAGACCGCGTGCCGGCCGTTCGGTCGCGTCCGCTTCCGGCTCGACGGCGACGAGCACGTCCTCACGGTCTACTGGCTCGAGGCCTACGGCGGCGGGTTGTTCCTCCCCTTCCGTGACGCGACCAACGGATCGACGACGTTCGGTGGCGGGCGGTACCTGCTGGACACCGTGAAGGGCGCGGATCTCGGCGGCGCCGGCCGCAGGCTCCACCTCGACCTCAACTTCGCCTACCACCCGTCGTGTGTCTGGGACGACCGCTGGTCCTGTCCGCTCGCGCCTGCCGGGAACACCCTCCCCATCCCGGTCACCGCCGGCGAGCGCCTCCCCGGGTGACGTCCTCCCTCTCGGCGAGCGAGGCCCGGCGGGTCGCCCTCGTCGCCCAGGGCCTCCGTCGGCAGCGACCGCAGGGCCGCATCGACATCCGCCACCTGCGCCGGGTCTTCGGCGACGTCCACGTGGTCCAGATCGACTCCGTGAACGTGCTGGTGCGCTCACACCGGCTCCCCCTCTTCTCGCGACTGGGTGCGTACCCGGTCGACCTCCTGGACAACGCCACGTACGGACGGCGCGAGCTGTTCGAGTACTGGGCACACGAGGCGTCCCTCGTCCCGATCGACGACCAGCCGCTGTTCCGCTGGGTGATGGACGGCTTCCGACATGGCCGGTTCTTTCCCGGGCTCGCGCGTTTCGTCGAAGAGAACCGCCCCTACCTCGACGCGGTCGAGGCGGAGCTCCGCGAACGCGGTCCGCTCAGCGCCGCCGACCTCTCCGACCCGGGCGAGCGGACGGGTCCCTGGTGGGGATGGGCCGAGGGCAAGACCGCCATGGAGTGCTTGTTCGCCGCCGGTCGGGTCGCAGTCGCCGAGCGCCGGGGGTTCGAACGCGTCTACGACCTGACCGAGCGTGTGCTGCCCGCCGAGGTGCTGGACGCACCGACCCCACCGGAGGTCGACGCCGTCCGTGAACTCACGTTCCGGGCGATCGACTCGCTCGGCGTCGCGACCGCGCCGGAGATCGGCGACTACCACCGCATCAAGACCGCGATCGTCCGTCCCTGCATCGACGCAGCGGTCAGGGACGGGGAACTGCTCGAGGTCGAGGTCGAAGGGTGGGGTCGCCGGACGGCCTACGCGCGCCCCACACTCAGCGTCCCACGCGAGGTCGCCGCGCGAGCCATCGTCTCGCCGTTCGATTCGCTCATCTGGCACCGGGACCGCACGGAGCGGCTCTTCGACTTCCGTTACCGGCTCGAGATCTACACGCCGGCCGAGGAACGCGAGTACGGCTACTACGTGCTGCCGTTCCTGCTCGGAGAGGATCTCGTCGCACGGTTCGACCTGAAGGCCGACCGGGACGAGGAGCGGCTGCTGGTGCGCGGTGCGTACCTCGAGCCCGACGCGGACGGCCCGACGGTCGCCGAGGCAGCCGCAGCGGAGCTCACCGAG
>CAZADJ010000116.1:0-8452 GCA_964483845.1 uncultured Actinomycetota bacterium
CCGGTGACGGTGATGCTGAAGAGGAGGAGGAGCGGCGGCGGTCGGCTCGCAGCCTCGGACGGGCGTCGCGGACCCCAGGACCGCTCGTCCATCACACCCCACCGATCGCCGCCTCGTCACATCCCGCCCGGGGAGCACCTCGCCCCGCCCATCGACGGGGCACCGGCTCAGACCGTCTGCTCCCCGCTGGTCAACAGGTCGAGGAGGCCGTCGTTCTCCTCCTCGTCTTGCTCATCATCCTCCTCCTCATCGGTCTCGTCCGGGGGCGGCTCCTCCTCCGGAGGGACGTCGTCCTCGTCGTCGGGCGGGATGTCCGGCGGTTCGTCCTCCGGATCGGGCTCCGGATCCGGCTCGGGTTCGGGCTCGGGTTCGGGTTCCGGCTCGGGGTCCGGGTCCTCCACCGGCGTCTCGACCGGGGTCGGCTCGTCCACCGGCGCGACGACATCGTCGTCGCGCAGGAGGAGGAACGCGCCGAGCAGGACCAGCAGCGCCACGCCGAGGAGCACCGCCGACCCGACCATCCTGCTCGGACCCTGCTCGTGGTCCCGATCCGGGGAGGCGGTCTTGGACGCGCGCTCACCGACCGGAGCGCCGGCCAACGCTGTCGTCGCTGCGGTCGCGCCCATCCGGCGGGTCGGCACCCCGACAGCCGCGAGGAGCGGGCGCTGACCCGCGGCGACACGATCCAGATCGCGTCGTAGGTCCGCCGCGCTCGCGTACCGGTCATCGGGATCCTTCGCCAGCGCTTGGAGCACGACCGCCTCGAGGTGCTCGGGGACACCTGACACCACCTGGGACGGGGGCGTCGGAGCCGCGTTCAGGTGCTGGTAGACCACCGCGAGAGCCGCGTCCGCCTCGAACGGCGGAGCCGCTGTGAGCATCGCGTACATCACGCAGCCGAGCGAGTACAGGTCGGAGCGCGCGTCGAGGTGGTCGCCCCGGGCCTGCTCTGGCGACATGTACGGAGCCGAGCCGTACACCGTCGCTGTCTGGGTCGTCGCGGCTGCGGCGCGGGCGAGTCCGAAGTCCGCGACCTTCACGGTCCCGTCCGCATCGAACATCACGTTCGCCGGCTTTATGTCGCGGTGGATCAGGCCCTTGCTGTGTGCAGCCTCGAGCGCGTCACAGATCCCCTGGGCGATCGAGATCACCCGTGCGGGACGCAGCGGGCCGTGCTCACGGATCACATCCTCCAGCGTCGGACCGTCGACGAGCTCCATCACGATGAACCGCGCACCGTCGTCCTCACCGCTGTCGTGGACGCCGACGACGTTGCGGTGGTTGAGGGCGGCGGCCGACCGCGCCTCCCGTTCGAAGCGCCAGATGAAGTCCTCGTCCTCCGTGCGCTCGGGAGCGAGGACCTTGACCGCGATCTCGCGCTCGAGGGACCGGTCACGCCCCCGGTAGACCTCCGCCATACCGCCTCGTCCGAGCTTCTCGGTCAGCTCGTAGCGACCGGTCAGCACATCGCCGACCTGGACCACCGGGTCACCTCCGACGTGTAGGCGGTGCGTGCGTCGAGCCCGGACGGTACCGGCGTCCGCAGGCCCGCCGGAGGACGGCGCAAGTCGACGCTGGTCCTCGCGCGACCACCGCCATGCCTCGCCAGGTCCGTTCAGGGGGGCGGCAGCGCGAACGAACCCGTCTCGTCGAGCGACCCCCACGCTTCCTCCCCTGCGACGCTCGCGCCGACCGCGGACAGGGCGTGGAGCACGCTCCGGGTCCCGCTCTCGAGGACCGCACGGAGGCGCTCGGCAGCCGTCGTCGCGTATATCCCGTGGAACGGACGGACACGCCGCTCGACGACGGGGACGACCGCGGCCTCTCCCGCCCAACGCCCAGCGAGCTCGGACAACACGCGCGGATCCGCGCGGACCAGGTCAGCTCCGACCACCGCGACGAGCGGCGTGTGCGCCCGCTCCAGCGCCGCGACGATCACCGCGAGCGGGGACCCGTCCCCGTCTGGGACCGTGAGCGCGGACGCGTCCCGTGCCCTCACCCCCGGGCCCGCGTACACCTCCACGCACCAACTCCTGAGCCCGGTCGCGATCGCCTCGGTGGTGGTGGGCTCGGAGCGACGGCGGGTTGCGACGAGGAGACCCGTGAGCTGCGGTGTGGCCGCCTCAGCCATCCGGCTCGGTGCCCCGTGCGGCGGCCCCGAAGATGCCCTTGGCCATGGTCGACGGCTCCGCATCCCGACGCGCCGCGTAGACACGCGCGTAGGTCGCCCGTACCTGGGGGGCGTCGGCACCAGCACCCAGCGCGAAGGACGCGAGATGCGCAGCGAGACGCAGCTGTCCGGACGCCAGCAGCTCCTCAGCCCGTCGGGCGAGCAGCTCCGGCCCGCCGGACAGCGAGGCGATCTCGGCCGCGAGCTCCTCAGCCGGCGCGGGCTTGAGGTGTGCGGGCTCACCGTCGTACCAGCCGCCGTACCGCCGCCACACCGTGCGGATCACGAACTCGGGATCGTCGTACACCGGCTGCAGGTACGGCTCTTCGCGCAGGGCCGGTGGGAGCTCCACCTCGCGGAGGACGTCGTCGAGGCTCGCCCCCCGGTTCATCCGCTCGAGGGTCGCGTCGTGGATGAACGCCAGCGCCTCCGCGGTGCGGGTCAACGCCCGCTCCACCCGGTCCGACCCGACGATCGGCAGACCGTGGCCGGGGAGCAGCACCTCGGCGCCGCATCCGGCCATCGCACGCAGCGCCTCGGCCCATTCCCCTGGGTACCGCTGCACCTTCTGCGGGTTGCCGGCGTTGGGGAAGGCCCAGATGAACAGATCACCGGTGCACAGCACGCCCCGGTCCGGAACCCACACCCAGGTCGCGTCGTCGGTCTCGCCGCGCGCGTGGCGGAGGTGGAAGGTCTCGCCGGCGACGTGAACCTGGTGCTCGTCGCGGTAGGTCTCGTCCGGGTACCGGTACGAGGTCGGCCACTCGAGCTCGTCGAGCCCGAACTGGCGACGGTTGATGGCCGCGTTCCACCCGGCGGTCACCCGGTACCGGTCGAACCGCGCGGGGACGGCCTCGTGGGCGACCACCGTCGGGCGACCCCGGCCCTCCTCCTGTGCCTCTGACTCGAACGGACCCAGTCCGAGGACGTGGTCGATGTGCCCGTGGGTGAAGATCACGGTGTGGAGCGGCGCGTCGGTCCAGCTGCGGATGGTGCGGTGGACGTGCTCCGCGGTGAACTGGCTGCCCGTGTCGACGAGGACCAGTCCCTCCTCGGTGACGAAGGCACTGACGTTCCCGAACCCGGCGAGGAACGCGGTCCGTTCGTCGAGGGCGACGAACCCACCGGCGGACAGCAGCGGGTGGTGGTCGGCGGTCGGAACGTCGCCGCGCCAGAGCCGGTCAGCGAGTTCGAGCAGGTCATCGTCCACGGCGCAGGCGAGCCTACTTGCGTGGACCCTCCCACAGGAGCGTGTCCGGACGGAACTGGCTCCACGCGAACCAGAACGCCTCGTGGGCCCGCAGCGTCGGGCCACCGTCCTGTGGCCGAGCCACCAGGCCGCCGCCCTCGATGTGGACCTCGACACCGCCGGCCCGGACCACCTGACCCGAGGCGAGAGCTTCGCGGGCCTCATCGACCGGGAACGCCACCGACGCACCACGCGGGGTCTCCACGCCGAACACCCGTGTCTGCTCGGCGAGACGGTCGTCACGCTTCCCGGT
Organism: uncultured Actinomycetota bacterium; assembly: GCA_964483845.1. GTDB lineage: Bacteria > Actinomycetota > Nitriliruptoria > Nitriliruptorales > JAHWKO01 > CAZADJ01. The sequence continues at coordinate 3,673 of CAZADJ010000116.1, forward strand.
CGGGAAGATCGGACCGCCCGCGTCGCGACGCTCGAAGAGGTCCCCGGTGTAGATCTCGAGGCCGCGCTCCCCTCCCCGGTCCTCGGGGATGTCGACCACGTCGGTCCCCGGATGCTCCGCGGACCACTCGGCCCAGGTCGTGACGGCCAACGGCAGCGCCTCGAGCGTGACCCCGGCCTCGCGGAGCGGTCCGGTCACCGCCGTGCCGGCGAACTGGTCGAACAACGACTCCGTCTGGACGTCGTACATGAGCTTGTTGGACCGCTGGAGGAGCCCGCTCGTGCGCAGCTCGAGCGGCTCATCCACCGTCTCGACCCCCTCGACCAGGTAGGGGATCGGCGAACCGCAGAGGGTGCAGTACGACAGCGCGATGCGTCGGCCGCCCAACGTGTCGTTCGCCATCTCGTGGACCTCGAGGATGCGGCGCGGGTAAGCGCGCGCCTCGCCGCCGATCTCGAGCCCGAAGACGATCTCGGCGTCATCCAGCCAGGGGACCTCGTCGCCGGGGACCGTGGCCGGGTCCACCAGCGCCTCGATGCCGTCCCGACTCACCCCACCCCAGGTCACCTCGCGCCAGTCCAGCTCGCCGTCCTCGTCGAAGAACGGCTCCCACCTGGCGTCGGAGGCGAGGTAGATGGCGCGCTTCCGGTCGAGGTAGTCGGGCGGAGCGGGGATGTCCCAGGCGAGCAGCAGATCGCTGAACGCCACCCAGGCGACGGCGTCATCGTCGGGGCGGACGCCCGTGAGCTCGACGAGCGCCGCGACGATCTCGTCGCTGACGGGTCCCCCCTGGTGGAAGCGGAGCAGATCCACGAGGACCCAGGCGACGCGCACGTCGCCCGCCGCGCCGATCGCGGAGAGATCACCCCGGGCGAGGAAGGTGAGGTCGCTCAGCACCTCATCGAGTTCCGCTTCGAGCCCCGGCTCCAGCGGGCCGTCCAGGATCGCCGGCGACTCCGGGATCGAGGCGCTCGCGCCGGGCTCCTCGCGGAGGTCCGCCGTCGGGTCATCCGCCGTGCACGCGGGGACGAGCACGAGCGCCAGTCCGAGCAGGAGCGCCCTCACACCCCGGGCAACACCGACAGCGACCGATGCGTTCCACCGTGCTGCGCGTCCGACCGTGCGCACGCCACGGTCCGCCGCGCCGGTGCGCGCGGGGATCACGCGATGGTGGTGCCGGAACTCAGTCGAGCCGCTCCACCTCGAAAGAGCCGTCCCGCTCGGTGATGAGCACGCCCTCACCTTTGCCGAGCGGCGCGACCTCCTCGCCCGTCAGGCCGAGCACCGCCGCCTCGTTCGTGGGGCTGTGGCCGATGACCAGCGCCGAGCCGCCGTCGTCAAGGGATACGAGCACGCCGCGGAGGGCGGCGCCGAGCTCGTCGGCCTCCTCCGCGACGAGGTCGGGTGCGACCGACCGGAACGCCGCGAGCTCACCGCTGCCGGCCTCCTGGTACGCGTCGCGCCAGTCGTCCTCGCGGTCGGAGCGCAGCCCGGCCTCCACGATCACACCGCGTTCTATCCCGCCGCAGCCGGCGGCGAGGAAGCACGCGGCGGTCTGCGTCGCGCGCTGCGCCCCGGTGGAGACGACCACCTCGTAGGAGCCGTCCAGATCCGCACCGATCCGTAGCGCGGCGGCGATCCCGTCGGGGGTGAGGACGTCGCCGTCGTTGTCGGTGTGCCGGCGTAGCTCGAGGGTCCTCATGGCAACCTCCCGGTCCTGTGGTCCCGTCCCGTCGTCCGCCCCCGTCGTCCGCCCCCGTCGTCCGCCTCAGTCGTCGCGTCGCGTCACCCAGCGACGATCGAGCACTGCCGTCTCACCGCTAGCCTGCCGCCGATGCCCGAGTCCCGCACCGCTCCGTCCCCCACGAACGGCGGCGATGGGCCCTCACGGGCGGTGCTCGTCGGGGGGCTCGCCCTCGGGGTGGTCGCGGTGTCGTCCGCCGCGATCCTCATCCGCATCGCCGATGCGCACCCCCTCGCGATCGCGTTCTGGCGCTGCTTCGGTGGCGCCGTCGCCCTGACCCCCTTCGCGCTCCACGCGCGAGGCGACACGGCCCCGCTCGATCGGATCCAGCGCCGTCAGCTCCTCGGGGCCGGCGCGTTCCTCGCGCTGCACTTCGCCCTCTGGATCGCGTCCCTGGACCTCACCACCGTCGCGTCGTCGGTGACGCTCGTCGCGATGTCACCGATCTTCGTCGGCCTCGGGGCGCGGATCTTCCTCCGGGAGCCGCCCAGCGCCCGGACCTGGATCGGGCTCGCATCCACCGTCGTCGGGGCGGTCGTCATCGGATCCGGCGACCTGTTCGACGAGGCGCTCGGGTCGGGGGCACTGCTCGGGGACGCCATGGCGCTGGGCGGGGCGGTCGCGATCGCCGGCTACCTCCTGGCCGGTCGCGCCGCGCGCCGCCGGCTCCCGACGATGGTGTACGCAGCTGCCGTCTACGGGATCGCCGCCGTGCTGCTCCTCCCTGCGTGCCTCCTCGTCGGCGCCGACCTGGTCGGCTACGACCTCGTCACCTGGCTGGCGATCGCCGGACTGATCGTCGGGCCACAGCTGTTCGGACACACGGTGTTCAACGCGCTCCTCGGCTACGTCAGCGCGACGGTGGTCGCGATCGTCGTCCTGGCCGAGCCCGTCGGAGCCGCGATCCTCGCCTGGATCGTTCTCGCGGAGCTCCCCACCGCGCTGTTCTGGGTCGGCGCTCCGCTCATCCTCGTCGGCGTGTTCATCGCGAGCGCCCGCGCAGGTGCCGCCGGTCCCGCGGCCGAACCACCGACGGGACCAGCGTAGGCTTGTGGTGCCACCCGGGAGATCCTGGTCACGACAGGGAGCGACACCGTGAGCGACACGACGATCCGGGGAACCATCGAGATCCCCGAGGCGCAGCATGCGATCACACCCTCCTCGCAGTCGGACATCGATCAGGCGCTGAAGGAGCTCGAGAGCGCGAAGGACGCCTGGGTCGCGACCGACGTGCGCGCACGTATCGAACTGCTGGATCGCCTGCTCGACGCGGTCGCCCGCGTCTCGCCGCAGTGGGTGGAGCAGGACCTCGCCAACCGCGGCATCGACCCCGACTCCCCCGCGGCCATGGAGGGCTGGTACGGGCCGGTGTTGCTCGCACGCAACCTCCGACTGCTGCGGCGGGCGCTGGAGGACATCGACGAGCACGGCCGGCCCCGGCTGCCCGGCGACGTCCGGACCCGGCCCGACGGTCAGGTCGTGGCGGAGGTCTTCCCGACGAGCGGCTACGACCAGCTCCTGTTCACCGGCGTCGACGCCGAGGTCTGGATGGAGCCGGAGGTGACCGTCGACTCGCTCTTCGCGGATCAGGCCGAGATCTACCGGCTCCCCAAGACCCACGAGGGCCAGGTCTCGGCGGTGCTCGGGGCCGGCAACGTCTCGGCGATCCCACCGATGGACGCGATCTCGAAGCTCTTCTGCGAGGACCAGGTCGTGGCCCTGAAGATGAACCCGGTGAACGAGGTCATCGGACCGGTCTTCGAGGAGGCGCTGCGCCCCCTGATCGACACCGGCGTGCTCCGGCTCGTGTACGGCGGTGCCGAGGAAGGCTCGTACCTCGTCGAGCACGACCTCGTCGACACCGTCCACATGACGGGGTCGGACAAGACCTTCGACGCGATCGTCTTCGGGCCCGGCGAGGAGGGTGAGCGCCGAAAGGAGGAGCGTGACCCCAAACTCGACAAGACGATCACCGCCGAACTCGGCAACGTGACGCCGATCATCGTGGTCCCGGGGCCCTGGTCCGACGGCGAGATCGAGTACCACGGCGAGAACATCGCGACGATGCTCACCAACAACGCCGGGTTCAACTGCATCGCCGGCCGGGTGGTCATCACGCACCGCGAGTGGGGACGACGGCGCGACCTGCTCGACGCCATCCGCACGCAGCTCGCCCGGGCCGAGACCCGGCACGCCTACTACCCCGGGGCCGAGCAGCGTCACACCGCGTTCTTGGAGGAGCACCCGGAGGCCGAGCTGTACGGGACCGGTCGCGACGACCAGCTCCCGTGGACGCTCATCCCGGGGGTCGACCCGGACGCCCGGGACGAGATCACCTTCAACACCGAGGCCTTCTGCGGGGTGTTCGCAGAGACGGCGCTCGACGCGCCCCGGGATATCCCCGCGTTCATCGACCGGGCGGTCGAGTTCGCGAACGAACGGCTGTGGGGGACGCTCGGCGCGACCATCATCGTCCACCCGCGGACGCTCAAGGACCCGGAGGCCGAGGCGGCGGTCGACCGGGCGCTCGCCAACCTCCGGTACGGAAGCATCAGCATCAACCACTGGGTCGGGATCGCGTACGCGATCGTCAGCACGCCGTGGGGCGGCTACCCGGGTTCCGACATCTACGACATCCAGTCCGGTACCGGCCACGTCCACAACTTCTACATGCTGAAGCACCCGCAGAAGTCGGTCGTGCGCGGCCCGTTCCGGGTCGTACCGAAGCCCCCGTGGTTCGTCAGCCACCACCGCGCGCACGACGTCGCCGCGCGGCTCGCGGAGTTCGAGGTGGAGCCCTCACCCGCGAAACTGCCGAGGCTGGTCTGGGACGCGCTGCGGCCGTGAGCGACGGTCCGGGCGCCGAGCACGCCGCGTACCAGTACGAGATCTACCTCGCAGGGGTCGCCGGCCAGACCCCCGACCTACCGGTCGGCTACGAGGAGCTCGAGGCACGCGCACGCGACGAGCTGGACGCCGGTGCGTTCGGCTACGTCGCCGGAGGTGCGTCCTCCGAGGACACCGTGCGGGCCAACG
>CAZADJ010000117.1:0-3310 GCA_964483845.1 uncultured Actinomycetota bacterium
GACATGCCGTGCTCGCGCGCGTAGCGGCGGTTGCCGTCGAGGATCACACCGACGTGCTGCGGCAGCGGCGCGTCCGACACCTGCGCGGCGAGCCGCCGCTCGTACACCCGGTAGATCAGATCACGGAACGTGGTCACGGCTCCCGAGCGTAGCCCCGTCCCCCCCGGGCCCGGCGGTAGGGACCACGTTGACCGCGCCCGGCCGCGTCCCGCACGGCCCCCGGATGGGCCCCGGCGCCGGTGTGCGACGTGCCCCGACGGACGCGACCAGCTGCGGCTCCCGCAGCGGCTCAGCGCTCGAGGGTCTCGCGCATCAGGAACGTCGCGAGGACGCCGAGGCCGAGCAACCCGGCGGAGACGGCGAACGCCGCGTCGAAGCTCCAGAACTCGGCGATGTAGCCGGTCGCGAGCGGGCCGGCGACAGCGCCGATGTCGCGGGCGACGTTCATCAGACCGACGGCACGACCCTCGGCGCCCGGCGGGGCCAGGTCACCGACCACCGCGGCCGGCAGCGGCGAGGCGATCCCGTTCGCGACCCCCTGCACCGCCATCCAGGCGATCAGCCCGACGGGTCCCGTGACCGTGATGAGCCCGAGCATGGACACGACGTAGACGCCGGTCCCGACCCGCAGCGGACCCAGACGCCCACGCGAGTCCGCGTGACGGCTGGCCGGCCACAGCAGCGCACCGTGGGCCACCGACGACACGGTGAGCGCCACGCCGACGATGCCGATCGCCTCCCCCAGCACGTCGCTGCCGAGCAGGGGGACCGCGACGAAGCGGACACCCTGGCTCGCCCAGGCGATCGCGGCGTACAGGTAGAGCGCCGCCCAGAAGGTCGGGTCACGCAGCAGCGGGCCCAGCCTCCCGTCACCGGCACCGGTCCCGTCGGACCTCGCGGCGGTCCCCGCTCCCGGCGGCCCGTCCGACGCGTCGGGCGACGGGCCGGGCGCGTCGGCGGCGGTCGCCGGCGGGACGGGCTCGCCGTCTCCACCGGCGGCGCCGCCGCTGGTCTCCGGACCCGGCACGTCGATGCCCTCGGACGGATCCGGCGGCGGGGCGGGACGCCCGCTCGCGGCGACGGTGTCGCTGCCCTGCTCCTCCCGCAGGTAGCGGAGGGTGACGAGCATCGCGGCGAGCAGCGTCGCCGCGTACGCCACGAACGGCGCGCGGATGCCGAGGATCTCGACGACCAGGCCACCGATCGCCGGGCCGCTCGCTCCGCCGAGGAGGAACGCCCCCTGGAGCATCCCGTTCGCCCGGCCCCGTTCCCGGCTCGGCACGGTGCGCACGACGTGCTGGCCGATCCCGACGATGAACAGGGCCGAGCCGACCCCGCCGGCACCCCGGAGGACGAGCAACTGCGGGTAGGACTGCGCGAGCGCGACGAGCCCGGACGACAACGAGACGATCAGCAGGCCAGCCGCGACGATCCAGCGCGAGCCGAGGCGGTCGACGGCGACGCCGGCCGGACCCGAGCAGACGAGGCGCACCGCGGCGAACGTCGCGATCACGATGCTCGCCGCGCCGTAGCCAGCCCCGAGCTGGACCGCGAACGTCGGCAGCGCCGGGACGATCAACCCGAAGCCGACCGCGACCGCGAAGGCCGTCGCGAGCACACCGCCGACGAACCCGCGGGTGCGGACCGATTCAGCGCGCGTGGGACCGCCCTGCCCCAACTGACCCTCCTCGTGCGCCGCGAGCGGGCTGCGGTCGCAGGAGGCTACCGGTACGCTCCCCCGCCCCCACGGCGCAGATCCCGAGGAGCCCACCTCCGTGTCCGAACAGAAGTGGCTGTCCCAGGAAGCTCACGACCGTCTGCGTGCGGAGCTCGAGGAGCTCAAGACCGAGGGCCGCCGACGCATGTCCGCGTTGATCCAGGAGGCCCGCGAGCACGGCGATCTCAGCGAGAACGCCGAGTACGACTCCGCGAAGGAGGAGCAGGGCCGCATGGAGGCCCGGATCCGCCAGATCGAGTCGCTGCTGCGGGAGGCCGAGATCGGTGAGGAACCGCCGACGGCGGACGTCGTCGGACCGGGCACCGTCGTCGTGCTCGACGTCGACGGGGACGAGGAGACGTACTACGTCTCCAGCACCCGCGAGGAGCGCCACGAGGAGCACGAGGTGCTGTCGACCTCGTCCCCGATCGGGAAGGCCGTCAACGGCGCGGCGCCGGGCGAGACCATCACGGCGTCCGTCCCCGCCGGGAAGCTCGAGATCACCGTGAAGGCCGTCGAGCCCGCGTAGGGGTCCGCCCGGCGCCGGCCCGCATCTCCCCACCGGAACGGTCTCGACGTCAGTCCGCCGACGTGGCCGCCTCGGTGACGTCCACGGCCGGGTCCTCCGGTGGATCGCCGCCGCTCCGCTGCTGGCGCATGGTCGCGACGATGACCCGGCCCGCCTCCCGGGCGATCGTCTCCGCGCGCTCCACCCGGGCGGTGAGGTCGGCGATCTGAGCGCTCACGGCGTCCCCGTCGGCCCCGCCGGGTCGCTCCTCCGCCGCGTCGACGCGCTCCGCCAACCCACCGAGGCGCCGCTCGAGTCGGGACAGCTCGAGCTCGGTGCGCCCCTGCCCGGTCCCGGCGTCGTTCTCGAGCCGCTCGATGCGCTCCTCGACGCCGCCGAGCCGGTCCGCGACCGCACGATCCGCGTCCGCACGCGCGGTGCGGTCGCGCTCGATCGCCTCGCTGTGACCGGCGACCGCCTCGCGCATCCCGGCGACCGCTTCGGCGACCACCTCGCCGATCCGCTCCTCGAGCTCGTCGGCGCCGAGTCGTTGGCCGGCGCGGAGCTCGCCGGCGGTCGCCTCGATCTCGCGTCGGGTCCCCTCGATCTCCTCGTGGAGGGCGCCGGCGGCCTCGTCCATCTCGCTGCGCAGCGTGCCGGCCGTCTCCTCGATGTCTGCCTGGAGCCGCAGCTCGAGCGCCTCGACCTCCGAACGCAACGGTTCGATCGCCCCGTCGAGCATCTCCTGGAGGCGGTCCCGCATCGCCTGGCTCTCCTCGGTGAGCTTGCCGCGCAGGTCCGCGAGACGCCCGTCGATGTCGCGCCACGCCGTGCGGTGCTCCTCGGTCGCCTCGCCGATGTGGGTGAGGGCGTCCTCCACCCGCGCGCGCATGACCTCGAGCTCACCCCGCCGGGCCCCGGCCTCACGCTCCACCCCCGCTGCGAGACGCTGGACGTCACCGGCGAGCTCCTCCAGGCGCGCGTCGATGCGGGCGAGCTCGGTCTCCGCTTCGACGCCGGCCAGGATCTCCTGGACACCCCGGCCTGCGTCGTCGGCGCTCGACGCGCCCAGGTCACCGTCGGTC
>CAZADJ010000117.1:3410-6457 GCA_964483845.1 uncultured Actinomycetota bacterium
CCGTCGGTCACCGGGTCCGCTTCCTCATCCGTCGCGTTGCCCATCCCACACCTCGCTACACGAGCCACACCAGCAACACCATGGTGCCATCCCGCTGCCGACGGGTCGATGGCCGGTCCGTCGCGGAGCCCCCACTAGTCACTCCGGGCCACGGGTCCATCGTCGGAACCGTTCCGATGTGTCATCCCATCCGGCGTCCGGAGGGTGTTCCATCATCTCGAGGCCCGCCCCGACAGCCCGCCGCGCCGCGTGGGTCCGTGAGTGACAGGGCCCGACCGGCACCCGGGTCGGTGGTCACGAACCGGCCGAGACCGCTGCGAGCGGGCACGGCCAGCCGGGCCCGACCGGGATCGCAGTCGCACCGCGCAGGCGGACCGGACCAGGGAGACGGCGCCGACGACACGACAGCCACGACACCACACGGACCCACGCAACGAGGGCGTGGGGAGAGGACCGAGATGGAAGGCGAGGCCGCCAGGACCGGATCGGAGTCCGGCTCCGACGTCCGGGTCGAGACCACGACCGCAGCGGTCATCGATGACCGTCCGGTGGTCCGCGCCGGGATCCGCACGGCCCTCGAGGCGCCGGCGAGCGTCTCCGACACCGCTGAGGAGGTCGGCCACGTCGTCGACGGATCCGTCGGCCGCATCTCGGAGCTCGTCGAGGAGCACGGTCCCGCGGTGGTCGTCATCCCGCTGCGCCACGACGACCCGACGCCGTTCCGCGCCATCGCGACCGCGAAGGCGCTGCGTGAGGACGTGCGCGTGCTCGTCCTGATCGACACGGTGGAGGCCACGGACCTGCGCGAGGCGGTCATCGCCGGTGCCGACGGGTTCCTCATCAGCTCGGCTCCGCTCGCGGAGCTACGCCGCAGCGTCGCCTCGACGGCACGGGGCGAACGTGTCGTCTCTCCGGAGGTCGCGCTTCACCTCGCCGGCGCGTGGCGACCGGAGAGCGACCGGTCCCCCCACGCCTCGATCACCCCCCGCGAGCTCGAGGTCCTCGAACACCTCGCCGAGGGCCTGACCAACGCCGACATCGCCGAGCGGCTCGGCGTATCGCCGCGGACCGTGAAGACCCACGTGCAGAACCTGCTCGCGAAGCTCGACACCCGAGACCGGACCGGGGCCGTCGCCCGCGCGTTCCGCCTCGGCATCATCACGTGATCCCGGCATCGATCCGATCCCGGCACCGTCGCCCGATCCCGGCATCACCCCACCGATCCGATCCCGGCACCGTCGCTGATCCGCGCGTCATCACCCGATCCGGGATCCTGTTCCACGCCCCCGGTCAGCCGCAGGTCGCGTCCTCGAGCCCGGCGTCGAGCCAGGCGAGCATCTCGCGCAGCTTGCCGTACGCGGCCAGTCGCGCGGCGTCGGTGCCGGCGTCCTCGGCCTCGGCGACCGCCGCGACCATCCGGCGGACGGTCGACGGTCCGAGCTCGACGATCCCCTCGCTGCCCCCCGACGCCCACCGGGCGACGACGTAGCGCACCAGCGCGCCGAGCGGGATGCCGGTCCCGTCGGACAGCACACGGAGGGTGACCAGCGGATCGTGCCTCGTGTAGGCGGCGACGTCCACCTTGAGGTTCGCGTCCGGGTCGTCGTCCGGCCACGGCCCGTCCCACCTCACGAGCCGGACGGTCGGCTCGTCCCCCGTCTCGACGACCGAGGGGTCGTCGGTCACGACAGCCGTTCGATGATCATCGCCATCCCCTGGCCGCCCCCGACGCACATGGTCTCCAGCCCGATGGTCTCGTCGTGGAACTGCAGGGAGTTGATGAGGGTCCCGGTGATGCGCGCGCCGGTCATGCCGAACGGGTGGCCGACCGCGATCGAGCCACCGTTGACGTTGAGCTTGTCGAGATCGATGCCCAGCTCGCGGTAGCTCGGGATGACCTGGGCGGCGAACGCCTCGTTGATCTCGACGAGGTCGACGTCGTCGATGGTCATGCCGGCGCGCTCGAGCGCCTGCTCGGAGGCCCCGATCGGACCCAGACCCATGATCTCGGGGTTCAGGGCGGAGACCCCGGTGGAGACGATCCGCGCGAGGGGGGTGATGCCGAGTTCCTCGGCCTTCTCCTCGCTCATCACGATCACGGCGGCCGCCCCGTCGTTCAGGGGGCAGGCGTTGCCGGCGGTCACCGTGCCGTCGGGTCGGAAGACCGGATCCAGGCCCTGGAGGCCCTCCAACGTGCTGTCCCGCCGGGGACTGTCGTCGAGGCTCATCGTCTCGCCGTTGGCGAGCGTGACCGGCTCGATCTCGCGCTCCCAGAACCCGTTCGCCTCCGCTTTCGCGTAGCTCTGCTGGCTGCGCAGCGCGAACTCGTCCTGCTCCTCGCGGCTCACGCCCTTCAGCAGCGCGACGTTCTCGGCGGTCTGACCCATCGGGATGTAGACGTCGGGGAGGGCGTCCACCTCGCGGGGGTCCCTCCACTCGTCGGCCCCGCTCTGCGCGGCCTCCTCGGTGCGGGCCTCGGCATCGGAGAACGCCGGGTTCTTCGTGTCGTCGAGGCTGTCGGAGTTGCCCTTGACGTAGCGCGAGACGCACTCGACCCCGGCCGAGATGAACGCGTCTCCCTCCCCGGCCCTGATCGCGTGGAAGGCCATCCGGGTGGTCTGCAGCGAGGATGAGCAGTACCTGGTCAGCGTCGTCCCGGGGAGGTGGTCGTAGCCGAGGAGCACGGCGACGACCCGCGCCATGTTGAACCCCTGCTCGCCACCGGGCAGCCCACAGCCGAGCATCAGGTCGTCGATGTCGGCGGGGTCCAGCCCGGGGACCTGGTCGAGCGCAGCCCGCACGATCGTCGCGGTGAGGTCGTCGGGCCGCTCCTCGGTCATCGAGCCCTTGAAGGCGCGGCCGATCGGGGTGCGGCGGGTGGCGACGATGACAGCTTCGGGCATGGGGGCCTCCGGCATGTGCGTGCGTCGAGCCTACCCGTCGCCCAGCCGCGCCCGGCCCCGACCGGGCGTCCCGACGGGTGTCGCGGGCCCGTCGTTCGTGCCCCGACCGCACGTCGTAGGCGGTTCGCTCCCATCGTCGCGTGC
>CAZADJ010000117.1:6557-8377 GCA_964483845.1 uncultured Actinomycetota bacterium
GCAACCGACTACTGCTCCCCGCCCTGCTCGGGGTCCTCGCCCTGCTCCTCGCGGCCTGCCCGGAGGACGACCCGGCGATCGTGGAGGATCCCGACGAGACCGCAGCCGAGGACGAGGCCGACGCGCCCGACGTCGCGCTCGACGCGAGCTGCACGAACGATGCGGTCGGCTACACGGTCGACCACCCCGCGGACTGGGTCGTCAACGAGGGGGACGGGCTGCCGGCCTGCTCCGCGTTCGACCCGGAGACGGTCGACATCCCGGACGCGACCGAGATCCCGTTCGAGATCGCCGTCGTGATCCGCGAGGCCCGCATCGACATCGACACCGCCGCCGACGTCGACGGGGCGGAGGAGCTGTCCCGAGAGGAGACGACCGTGGACGGTCGGGATGCGGTGATCGTCGAGGCCGAGGGCACCGGTGACTTCTTCTTCCCCGAGGGCCTGACCTTCACCCGCTACCACGTGGACCTCGGTCACACGACGCTGATCGGCGTCACGTTCGACGTGGACGACGCGGAGCTCACCTACGAGGAGCGCCGCGACGTCCTCGCCGCGATGATGGCCAGCCTCGAGTTCTCCGACGCCGAGCAGCCGACCGGCGACGAGACCGGGGACCCGACCGACGACGAGGACCAGGCCGACGACGAGGACGACACCGGCGACGACGCCGGGGATGACGAGTCCGACGAGGACGACGGGTCCGACGACGCCTGATCCGCGACGCCGCGGAACGAGCCTGGCGCCGCGTCCACCCCTCCGGGCGCGGCGCCTCGCCGTGCGTCACCCCAGCACGTCGTCCACCGGCAGCACCGGTCGGAACAGGCGGTCGTGGAGCGCGAGCGCGTACCGGTCGGTCATGCCGGCGACGTAGTCGATCACCTGGGTGGTCGGGTCCGCATCGGTCTCCCGGAAGCTCGCCGGGAGCTCGTCGGGGTGCTCGAGGTGCCAGTCCACGAGCTCGCGGATGATCGTGATCGCGGTGGACTTCTTGCGCTCGTTCTCACCGGTCCGGTAGACGCGTCCGAACATGAACTCGCGGAGCTCGTGCATGACCTCGAGCACCGCGGGTTCCATCGCCACCTCGCCGACGTCGATGCTCCCGTCGATCACGGCGTGGATCATCGTGCCGATCCACGACGATCCCGGCTCGCCGAGCCGCGAGCGCACCCCGGACGGCAGGTCGTCGGCGGCGATCACCTCCGCACGGATCGCGTCCAGCGCGTCGTGGGTGAGGTAGGCGATGCGGTCGGCGAAGCGCACGCACATGGCCTCGGGCGTCCGCGGAGGCGGCTCGATCTTCCACGAGTGCGCGCGGATCCCGTCGATCACCTCGGCCGTGAGGTTGAGATCCTCGAGGACGGTGAGGACCCGCACGCTCTGCGCAGCGTGGTGCCAACCGCCGTCGACGTAGGGGGACAACGCATCCTCACCGGTGTGCCCGAACGGGGTGTGGCCGACGTCGTGGCCGAGCGCGATCGCCTCGGCCAGCGGCTCGTTCAGGTCGAGGCCGGCGGCGATGGCCCGGGCGACCTGCGCGACCTGGATCGTGTGCGTGAGCCGGGTCACGAAGTGGTCCCCCTCGGGGTTGAGGAAGACCTGGGTCTTGTGCTTCAGGCGGCGGAACGCCTTGGAGTGCAGGATGCGGTCCCGGTCGCGCTCGAACGCGGTCCGGAAGGGGTCCTCGTCCTCAGGGCGCGCGCGGCCGTCGCTGTCGGTTGCGCGGGTCGCGCCGGGGGCGAGCTCGGCCTCCTCGCGCTCACGCACCTGACGGTCACGCCTGACGAACACGGCTCTGCCTCCCGGTGCGGCCGCCGTCCG
>CAZADJ010000118.1:0-8353 GCA_964483845.1 uncultured Actinomycetota bacterium
CCGGCCGCCTGATCCGTAGTCAGGTGCTCTATCCGGACTGAGCTACCAGCGCGTGTTCCGGGCCGCACGAGCGTACCGTGCGGGACCGGAGCGGAGGCTGAGGGATTCGAACCCTCGAGGGACCAAGGGCCCCAACGGGATTAGCAATCCCGCGCCATAGGCCTGACTAGGCGAAGCCTCCCGGGTCACGGGACCGAGACGGTCAGCCCGTGCGACCGCCGAGGGTACCAAGCGTGGCGCGAGCGGCGCACCCTGGGTCGTCACGCGCGGGACCCGCGCTGGCGGCCGGCAGGCACGCCCGCCGACCGCCGTCAGCTCGCGCGTCGAGCTCCCGGGTCAGTCGATCAGACCCTGCTCGCGCAGCCACTCCTCGGCCACCATCTCCTCGAGCTCACCGTCCACGTCGACCCGTGCGTTGAGGTCTCGCATGGTGTCGGTGTCGAGCCGCTCGGCGAGCAGCGCGGAGAGCTCCTCCAGCTGCGGCCACTCCTCGTGGACCTCGGTCCGGACCGTCAACGCCGGCAGGTACGTGGGGAAGAACGCCTCGTCGTCCTCCAGCACCTCGAGACCCAACGCCTCGATGCGTCCGTCGGTCGCGAACACCTCACCGAACTGGCACGGATCGCCCTGCTCGAGCCGCGAGTAGACGACACCGAGCTCCATCTCGTGGACGTTGCCGTCGGGGAGATCGAACCCGTAGGTCTCCTCGAGGCCCGGCAGCCCGTCGTCGCGGACGAGGAACTCGGCCGCAGCGCAGAGCTCAGCCTGCGACGGATCCTCCTCGATCAGCTGCGCCCATTCCGAGATCGTCGTCGCTCCGTGCTCGTCGGTGCCGCCCGGGCGGGTGGCGATCGCGTACGTGTTGTTGAAGCCCCCGGGCTCGAGCCAGACGATGTCGTTCTCAGCGTCCTCGTCGCGCACCGCCTCGTACTGCTCACGCTCGTCGGGGATGTAGTCGTCGTGGCCGAGGATCTCGAGCCATCCGGTCCCGGTGTACTCCCAGTACATGTCGATCTCGCCCTCCTCGAGGGCGGCGCGGACGGTCGGCGTGCCGACGAGGCTGCGGAACTCGACGTCCGCACCGGCCGCCTCGAGCGCCTGCTGGGTGATGTGGCCGAGGATCAGCTGCTCGGTGAACTCCTTGGACCCGACGGTGAACTGCGCGCCGGAGAGATCCACCTCCTCAGCGATGGTCCCCTCCCCCGGCGCACCGTCGTCGGGATCATCGACGGCGACGTCGTCCTCCGGGCAGGCCGCGAGAACCAGTGCGAGCGCCCCCAGGAGGACCACCCAGGACCATCGTCTCGACCGTTGCATGCTGCTCTCCTCCGCTGTCGCGATCTTTTCTCCTACTGCAGTAGTAGCGCGTGGCGTCGCGGTTGTCAGAGTCCCTTCGGCCGGAGGACGTCCTCGACGATCCCCGCGATCCAGTCGACCGTCAGCGCGAGCGCCGCCACCACCACGCTACCGGTCAGTGTCATGTTGACGCGGTTCATCGCGATCCCGGCGTTGATCAGGTCCCCGAGACCGCCGGCGTTCACGAAGGTCGCGAGCGCCGCCGTGCCCACCGCGATCACGAGCGCGGTGCGCAGGCCGGCGAGGATCACCGGGACCGCCAACGGCAACTCGATCTTGCGCAGCACCCGTCGCTTCGACATCCCCATGCCCCGGCCGGCCTCGATCACCGACTCGTCGACCTGCTGGAGCCCGACCATGGTGTTGCGGAGCACCGGGATGATCGCGTAGGCGACGAACGCGGCGACCGCCCAGCGGAAGCCGATGCCCGCCCAGACGGCGAACAGCGCGAGCACCCCGATCGAGGGGGTGGCCTGGCCGGTGTTCGCGGCCGCGATGACCGGCGGCGTGAGGTGCCGAGCGAACGGCCGGGTGAGCAGGATGCCGAGGGGCACCGCGATCAGGACGACGAAGACCGTGATCGCGATGGTCAGCTCGATGTGCTCGGCGGTCTTGGCCAGGATGAAGTCCCGGTGGATGCGCCGAGCCTCGATGCGGTCGAGCTCCTGGCCGGAGATGTAGACGTAGAGCAACCCGAGGGAGGCCGCGACGAACAGCGGCATCGCGCTGTACCGACGTACGACCCCCGCCCACCCGGCGACGCGACCGCGGCCCTCGCCGAGGGTGGTGGCGTCCGGCGCCTCGACGGTCGTCACGAGCTGTCTTCCCGCCCGGCGGCATCCGCGTCCCGGCGATCGCTCTCGTCCTCCGCGGTCTGCCGGGCGCGCTCGCGACCCACCTCCCGCATCGCCTGGATCGCCGCCATGATCGTCTCGATGTCGACGATCCCCCGGTACGCCCCGCGTCCGTCGACGACGATGGCGCAGCCGACGTCGGAGACGAGCATCTCGTCCAGCGCGTCGTGCAGGGTGGCCTGCGGCTCGATGAGCGCCTGCGCGGGGAAGCCGGCCTCGCTCGGGGCGCCCCCACGCCGGAGGGTCTCGGCGTCGACCCAGACCCGCGGCCGCTGCTCCTCGTCCAGCAGGAGGACCTCGCCCTCGTCCGCGTCACGCACCAGTCGGTCCAGCTCCTCGCGGTCGGTCCCGATCGGGGCGACCGGACGCTCGGCGAGCTCGACGTCGCGGACCCGGCTGAGGTTCAGGCGCTTCAGCGAGGCGCCCTTCCCGATGAAGTCGCTGACGAAGTCGTCGGCGGGTGCGGTCAGGATGGTCTCTGGCGTGTCGTACTGCGCGATCCGGCCCCCCTTGCGCAGGATCGCGATGCGATCGCCCATCCGCACCGCCTCGTCGATGTCGTGGGTGACGAAGACGATGGTCTTGTCGATCTCCTCCTGGAGACGCAGGAACTCGTTCTGGAGGCGCACCCGCGTGATCGGGTCGACCGCACCGAACGGCTCGTCCATCAGCATGACCGGCGGGTCGGCGCACAGGGCCCGGGCCACGCCGACGCGTTGGCGCTGACCGCCGGAGAGCTCCTTCGGGTAGCGGTCGCGGTAGGTCCCGGGGTCCAGTCCCATGAGGTCCAGCAGCTCATCGACCCGTTCGCGGGTGCGCGTCTCGTCCCACCGGAGCATCTTCGGGACGGTCGCGACGTTGTCAGCGATGGTCATGTGCGGGAACAGTCCGATCTGCTGGATCACGTACCCGATGCGCCGCCGCAGACGGTCCGGGTTCATGTCGGTGACGTCCTCACCGTCGAGGTAGATCCGCCCGGACGACGGCTCGATGAGGCGGTTGATCATCTTCAGCGTGGTCGTCTTCCCGCAGCCCGACGGGCCGACGAGCACGACGATCTCGCCGCTGGGGACCGCCATCGTCAGGTCGTCGACGGCCGGCTCCTCCTCACCCGGGTAGCGCTTCGTCAGGTCCTCGAGGCGGATCATCTCCTCGGTCGGCGTGCCGCCGGCACTCTCGCCGGCCTGTGGATCGGTCCGGGTGTCGCTCATCGGAGACCTCGTGGGGTGGTGAGTCGGCCGAACAGGGCGAAGGCGGCGTCGAGGATCACGGCGAGGACGACGATGCCGAGGAAGCCCCCGAGGATCAGGTTCTCCGCGGCCGGGGAGCCGAGCCTGGCCAGCCCACGGAAGATGTCGCGGCCGAGGCCGGGCCCGTCCACGTAGGCGCCGATCGCAGCGATCCCGAGCAGGATCATGGTCGCCACCCGGATGCCGGTCATGATCACCGGCCAGGCGAGCGGGAGCTCGATCCGCCGCAGGATCTCGTGGCGTCCCATCCCCATGCCCCGCGCGGACTCGATCACAGCCGGGTCCACCTCGCGGAGCCCGGTGATGGTGTTGCGCACGATCGGAAGCAGCGAGTACATGACGAGCGCGATGACGACCGGGGTGGCGCCGAGTCCGAACGGAGCGATCATCAGCCCGAAGAGCGCGAACGAGGGGATGGTGAGGAAGACGGCGGTGACGCTGATCACCGCGGTGCGGGGACGGTGCGTGCGGTAGGTGAGCACCCCGAGGGTCACGCCGACGACCACCGCGATGCCGACCGACCCGAGGGTGACCAGCGCGTGCTCGATGGTGTGGTCGAGGAGGTGGTCCCAGCGAGCGACGACGTACTCGGCGAAGCTCACCGCGTCCTCACCGTGGGGGGGACGCGCACCCGCGCCGGGAGCTCTGTTGCGTCCCCCCGCCGACCTCCCGGCCTGGGGCCCGGTTCCCCGCGTCGGCCCACACGCCACCTCCCGGACTGCTACCGATCCACCACCGACCGCGACGACGCTCGACCGCGACCACCGCCAGGGTGGCCACCGTCCGATCGTGGGTCGCGGACGAACCTAACGGGACCCGTGCGAGAGCCGCAACGAACACCCGGACAGCCGCGCCAGCCGACGCGGCGGGCGGCCACACCCCGCGGCGGATCCGCGGCGCGCCACCTTCGGAGGGCCGGGACGGGCCGTGCAGCGCACCGCGCGGCCAGGCACCATCACCACCGGACGCGAAGACGGCACGCACGGAACGAGGTGGTCGCGATCTCCGGCATCGTGGCAGCGCACGGAGCGTTCGATCCCCGTGAGGGCTCCCGGATGCTCGACCGGCTCACCCACCGCGGGCCCGACGGCGAGGGCACGAGGGCGCTCGACGGTGCCTGGCTCGGACACCGCCGGCTGGCGATCGTCGATCTCGAGGGCGGCCGCCAGCCCCTCCACGACCCGGATCGGGGCCTGTGGCTCGTCGGCGACGGGGAGGTGTACAACCACGATCGCCTCCGCGCGGAGCTCGAGGAGGACGGTCACACCTTCGCGTCCCGCTCGGACCACGAGATCGCGCTCCGGCTGCTGGGCGCCGAGGGCGCCGAGGCGCTGCGTCGACTCTGGGGGATGTTCGCGTTCGTCGTCGCCGGGGAGGACGGCCGGTTCCTGGCCGGCCGCGACACCATCGGTATCGCGCCGCTCTACTGGGTGCGCGACGACGGGACCGTCATCTTCGCGAGCGAGCTGAAGGCGTTCGACCCGCAGCGCCGAGGCGACGTCGAGCCGTTCCCACCGGGGCACGCCTGGACGCCGGAGGAGGGGCTTCGTCCCTTCCGGATGCTGCCCGACGGGAGCAGTGCGGCGGTCGCGGACGTGGTGGGCGAGACCGCGGACGACACGGACCCGCCCGAGGAGGTGCTCGCCGCCATCCGGGAGCGGCTGACCACCGCGGTCGAGCGCTGCATGGTCGCTGACGTGCCGGTCGGCACGTTCCTCTCCGGTGGGCTGGACTCGAGCATCGTCACCGCGATCGCGGCGCGGGTCGCCGCCCGCGAGGGACGGCGGCTGCAGACCTTCTCGGTCGGCCTCGGCGACAGCGATGACCTGGTGGCGGCGCGCACGCTCGCCGCCGAGCTCGATCTCGACCACCACGAGCGCATCTACACCGAGGACGAGCTGATCGACTGGGTGCCCGAGGTCATCGGGGTGATCGAATCGTTCGATCCGCAGCTCGTGCACAGCTCGGTGCCGAACCTCCTGGTCGCGAAGCTCGCGTCGCGGCACGTGAAGGTGGTCCTGATCGGCGAGGGCGCCGACGAGCTGTTCGCCGGGTACGCCTACTACGGCGAGATCGAGCGTGACGAGGAGCTGCACGAGGAGCTGATCACGACCATCGAGGGGCTCCACGCCGGTGGCATGCACCGCGTCGACCGGTGCGCGGCGGCCTGCGGGCTCGAGGCACGGATCCCGTTCCTCGACCTCGACGTCGTCGAGCTCGGCCTCGGTCTTCCGGCCGGGTGGAAGCTCTCCGACGGCGACCGAGCGGAGAAGTGGCTGCTGCGGCGTGCGTTCGAGGGGTGGCTGCCCGACGAGCTCCTCTGGCGCAGGAAGGCCCAGTTCGGCCAGGGCACCGGCGCCCGCGACGTGCTGCGCGACCACTACGAAGCGAGCGTCGACGAGGAGGCGTTCGAGGCCGAGCGCGACGCCATCGACCCGCCCCTGCGCACCCGCGAGGAGCTGGCCTACTACCGGCTCTTCCAGCGCCACCTGGGCGGGATGGACCCGGCCGACGTCATCGGCCGCTTCGTCGAGGCCTGAGGTGTACCTGCGCGTCGCCGTCGCCCAGCTCCCCAACCGTGTCGGGGACCTGGACGGCAACACCGAACGCATCGCCGCCGCGATGAGCTGGGCCGAGGAGCAGGCCGGCGCGGACGTGCTCGTCCTCCCCGAACTGGTCCTCACCGGGTACGGGCTCGGGGACCTCGTCCTCCACCCCGAGTTCGTCGAGGACGCCGACGACGCGCTCGGCGAGCTCGCACGACGGTCCGGCCGCACCACGACGGTGCTCAGCACGATCGAGCGGGTCCCGCCGCGACGCGCGTGGGACACCCGCGAGCGCGACGTCGCCATCGCCGCGGCGGTGCTCGCCGACGGCGAGGTCCGTGGCACGTACCACAAGGTGCTGCTCCCCTCCTACGACCTCTTCGACGAGGCGCGCAACTTCGCCCCCGGCCGACGGCCCGATCAGCTGTGGCGCATCGGCGACGTCGTCGCAGGGGTGTCGATCTGCGAGGACCTGTGGTCCGATGACGGCCCACCGGAGGCGCAGTCCGCCGCCGGCGCTCAGATCCTCCTCGTCCCGAACGCGTCCCCGTTCCACCGGGGCAAGGCCGAGGGGCGTCTCACCAACTCCCGGGCCGTGGCCGTGCGCAACGGGGTCCCGGTCGTCTACGTGAACTTCGTCGGCGCGCAGGACGAGCTCGCCTTCGACGGCGGGTCGATCGTCGTCGGCGCGGACGGTGAGCTGCTGCACCGCGGGCGCGAGTTCGCCGAGGACCGGTTCGTCATCGACGTGCCGGTCGCCGACCCACGACCCGTCCGCGGGCCGATCAGGAACGTGCACACCCGGCCGGTGCTGCGGGCGGAGGCCGACCACGTCGGTACGCCGCGGGAGCGGATCGGCGATGTCGCCGCGGTCTGGGAGGCGATCGTCGCGGCGTTGCGTGACTACGTCGATCGCAACGGCTTCGAGGGGGTGGCGCTCGGACTCTCGGGCGGCATCGACGCCGCTGTGACCGCCGTGCTGGCCGCCGATGCGGTCGGGCCCGAGCGCGTGCTCGCCCTGGCGATGCCCGGCTCCGAGACGGGATCGGAGGAGACCAGGGCAGCAGAGCAGCTCGCGGAGGACCTCGGCATCTCGCTGGAGATCATCGAGGTGGCGGCCCCCAGCACCGACGAGGACGTCCCCGAGCTGGCGACCGATCACGAGGCCGACCGCTCGCTCTACGGGCGGGAGCGGAGCTACGCGCGGGCCCGTGCGGCCGTGCTCTTCGACATCTTCGAGGAGCGACGCTACCTGGTGCTCGCCACCGGCAACAAGAGCGAGATCTCGATCGGCGAAGCGTCGCTGTTCGGTGACCTCGCGGGCGGCTTCGCGCCGCTGAAGGACACTCCGAAGACGCTCGTGTACGACCTCGCCCGCATGCGCAACCAGCGCGGCCCGGTCATCCCGGAGGCGACGCTGGAGCGGCCGTCCACGACCGCGCGGCTGGGACCACCCGGCCTGCCCTCCTACGAGGTCCTCGACGACATCGTCCAGCGGTACGTCGAGCACGGGCAGGGGCTCCCCGAGATGGTCGCCGCCGGCCACGACATCGACGTGGTCGAGGACGTGCTCCACCGCATCGACGACGCGGAACTCAACCGGCGCTACGCACCCCCCGGTGTCAAGGTGACCTCCCGCGCGTTCGACCAGGACCGGCGCATGCCGATCAGCAACGAGTGGCGCGTCCACCGCCGCACCTGACCCGTACCCGGACGACAGTGCCCGCAGGCGCCGTGCCGGACCGTGTCGCTGTAGGTTCCGAGCCGGACCGTCCGCACCGACAGGAGGTCACCCATGCCGACACGCACCGGATCCGCGCACTGGAACGGAGGCGGCCGAGGATCGGGCACCGTCCGCGTCGACGGCGTGCTCGACGCCGCGTACTCGGCCCCATCCCGCTTCGAGGACGCCGAGGGCACCAACCCCGAGGAGCTGATCGGTGCGGCACACGCCGGCTGCTACACGATGTTCCTCGCGACGGTGCTCGCCCGCGACGGGCACGAGCCGACCCGCATCGACACGACCGCACACGTCACCATCGAGCGGCTCGAGGACGAAGGCCCGACGATCACCGCGATCCGTCTCGAGACCGAAGCGGACGTACCGGGGGTCGACGACGCGACCTTCGAGGCGGCCGTGGCCGAGTCGAAGGCCAACTGCCCCGTCTCCAAGGCGCTCGGCGGCGTCGCCGACATCAGCGTCGACGCGCACCTGGCCGGCTGACCCACCGGCCGACCCGGTCGGTCCTCCGTCGGTCGGCGCCCGGCCACCGCACCCCCGTCCGGACGGCGGTGATGGGCCGTCCGGCCACGCCCGTTCGCCACGCGATCGTGCCCGAACGCTGGC
>CAZADJ010000119.1:0-6408 GCA_964483845.1 uncultured Actinomycetota bacterium
TGAGCCTCGACCCGGAGGTCTTCGCGCGCATGCCCGGCGCCGAGGTCGTCACCGATCTCGCCGTCCCCGGCGGTTGACCGACCGAGCGACGGGCGTGAGCGTGCGCTCAGCGCACGTCGGCCCTGTCCGGACGGCGGTGTACTCGCGTGCGCTGAGCGCAAACCGCCGCCGGAGCGCCCCTGCTCGCTCGACCTCGCGGGGACGAGACGACACCCTGGGCGGCGTCGCAGCCGCGACGCGCGCGCCGGGGTGGCGTGCGGCGACCACTGGGGTGATCGGTCCGGACCGGGGCACGACCGCGTTCTCGGGGGCGGGACCGGACGATCCGACCTGGGGCGGTCGCCGAGCGATCGCGGCTGTCCGCCGTCACCCAACAGGAGACCGTCGTTGGCTCCGAGCCACCTCGCGCAGCCGCGCGCACGGACCGTCATCGCCGCGGTCGCGGCGATCGCACTCGCGGTCACGGCCGCGCCGGCGGCTGCCGCCGACGGGACCTGGTACGAGGCGGACAGCGCGCCGATCGAGGCGTCCGGTGCGATCGCCCCGGACGCCGTCCCGACCACGCGCAACCTCGCGGCGATCGAAGCCTCACTCTCCGAGGAGGCCCAGCGGCGAGCCGTCCTGCTCGGTGCGCTGGAGAACGCGGAGTCCGTCGTCGTGCTCGCCGCGGTCAAGGTCGACCGGGAGGCGGAGCTGCCTCCACCGCCACCGCCACCACCCCCACCACCGCCACCGCCCGAGCCGGCGACGCCGGCGCCGACGGAAGCGCAGGTGGAGTGGACGCAGTCGGGCGAGACCTGGGACCGTCTCGCGCAGTGCGAGTCGGGCGGCAACTGGTCCGCGAACAGCGGGAGCGGCTACCACGGCGGGCTCCAGTTCCACCCGGACACGTGGACCCGCCACAAGCTGCCCGGCTTCCCCCAGTACGCCTACCAAGCGAGCCGGGTGCAGCAGATCGACGTCGGCGAGCTCGTGCTCGCCTCGCAGGGCTGGAGCGCCTGGCCGCACTGCAGCCGGGAGATCGGCGTGCGCTGACCCCGTGTCGGAGTCCCTCGGACGGCGAGCGTCACTCGCCGTCGCGCCTGGTCACTCGCCCTCGTACTTGAACGAGACGTTCAGCTTCGCGCGGTAGGCGGACACCCCACCGTCCTCGATCGTCATGTCGAGCTCGACCACCTCGGCCACGCGGAGCTCGCGCAGCGAGCGTGACGCGCGCGCGACCGCCGCCGCCGCGGCCTTCTCCCACGACTCCGTCGAGGTGCCGATGAGCTCGACCACCTTGTACACCTGCTCTGCCATCCCGGTCCCTCCCGGTCGGTTGCCACCCGCGACCTTCCTCGACGGCCACCGACCGCGTCAAGGGCCGGACGTGCCTGGAGGACCGCGTCACGCTCGCCCGCCCAGCCCGTCCGAGCTCGGGAGCGCGCGCAGCAGCCAGACCGCCACCGTCGCGGTCGCGACCCCCGCCGCGACGAACGCGACGCGGGACGGGACGACCTCGAGGAGCGGGCCGGTCACCGCGTAGGCGATCAGCTCGCCGACGACCGCGCCGGTGTAGACGGCCCCGAACACGCGACCGAGGTAGCGACGGGGGACCGCACGCTGCAGCAGCGTGTCCGTGGCGACGTTCTCGACCCCGTTGCCGACCCCGCCGACGCCGTACGCTCCGACGGCGACCGCGACCCCCGGCGCCACGCCGGCGCCGACCATCCCGCCGCCGGTCAGCGTCCAGCCGAGCGCGAACGTCCGCGCCGCGTCCAGCCGGTCCCCCCACCACGCGAGGAAGAGCGACCCGGCGATCATCCCGACGCCCCACGCCGCGGTGAACGCTCCGAAGGCCAGCGGCCCGCCGCCGAGGACGTCCCGGACGAGGAAGACCCCGGCGACGTCACCGACGCCAGCGAAGGTCACGCCGAGGAGGAGGCCGACGAGGACCCGCCGCGCGGTCGGGTGCCGGGACACGACTCGCAGGCCC
This sequence comes from uncultured Actinomycetota bacterium, assembly GCA_964483845.1. Lineage (GTDB taxonomy): Bacteria > Actinomycetota > Nitriliruptoria > Nitriliruptorales > JAHWKO01 > CAZADJ01. The sequence goes on from CAZADJ010000119.1 coordinate 1,976, forward strand.
TCGCGGACGTCGGCCGAGAGCCGGGCCGTGTGCTCCCGGTCGGACCCGGTGGGACGGAGGGACGGGAGCCGCCCCAGCACCACAGCCGCGAGGAGGGAGGTCAGCGCGTCCACGGTGAGCGCCCCCGGCACCCCGACCCACGCGACGAGCGCACCGCCGAGGACGGGTCCGAGGGCGAGGCCGACGTTGTGGCCGGTCGCGAGCAGCGCGTTGGCCTTCCCCAGCGCCCGGCCCGGCACGAGGACGGGGACGGCGCTTCGCCCCGCCGGCATGAACAGCGTGGAGCTGAGCGCCGCGACCGCGACGAGCCCGAGCAGCAACGGCAGCGCGGGCAGGGTCGCGGCGATCGTGACGATCACGCCGGCGCGCACGAGCTCGCAGGCACGCATCAGACGGCGCTGCTCCGTCCGGTCCGCGATCGCCCCGGCGATCGGTCCGAGGAGGCGCGGAGCAGCGCCCGCGAACAGCAGCATCGCGACCGCACCGCCGGTCCCGTGGACGGCGTGGACGTGCAGCGTCAGCGCCACGAGGGTCAGCTGGTCGCCGGCGAACGACGTGACCCGGCCGATCCACAGCGCCCGGAACGCGGGCACGGCGCGCAGCGGTGACAGCGGGCCCCGGTCCACGTCGGCGCCGGCCTACAGCCCGTGGTCCTTGGCGTAGACCGCCGCCTGGGTGCGGTCGTCCACCCCGAGCTTGCGCAGGACGGCCGAGACGTGGGTCTTCACCGTCTTCTCGGTGATGACCAGCTCCTCGGCGATCACACGGTTGCTCATCCCCCGGGCGATCAGCGTCAGCACCTCGTGCTCCCGCGGGGTCAGGTCCTCGATCGGATCGGGTCCGGCGCTCGCGAGCCTGGCGACGATCGCCGGGTCCATCGGGCTCCCGCCCGCCGCCGCCGTGCGGATGCCGTCGAGGATCGCCTCGGAGCCGGCGTTCTTCACGAGGTAGCCGCAGGCGCCGAGGCGGATCGCCTGCCGGGCGTAGTCCTCGTCCACGAAGCTGGTCAGCACCAGCACGCGCGGCGGGTCGTCCAGCTGCATCAGGCGGGGCAGCACGGAGAGGCCGTGGCCGTCCTCGAGCTGGAGATCGAGGAGCACCACGTCCGGCCGTTCCGCCGTCGCGATGCTCACCGCCTCACCGGCCCCCGCCGCCTCACCGACGACGGCGACGTCGTCGTGCAGCGCCAGGTAGGCGCGCATCCCCTCACGCACGACGGGGTGGTCGTCGACGACGAGGACGCGTATCACGGCGCGACCTCGTCGCCGCTGATCCGCGGCCACGGCACCGAGACCTCCAGGCGCGCGCCCCCCTCCCGCCGGTTCGACGTCCGCACGCGACCGTCGAGCTCCGTGATGCGGGCACGGATCGAGCCGAGGCCGACCCCCGGCGTGAGATCGTCGGGGTACCCGGGGCCATCGTCCTCGACGATCAGGCGGACGCGTCGCCGTCCACGCTCGAGACGGATCCGGACCTCGTCGGGGTTCGCGTGCTTCATCGCGTTGTGGACCGCCTCCTGCGCGCAGCGGTACAGGGCCTCGCCGATCTCCTCCGGGACCTCGACGCGGTCCGAGGCCAGATGGACCTTCATCGTCCCGCTCGTGCGCGCAACGAGCCGCTCCAGCGCCGCCTCGAGGCCCTCCTCGAGGTCGGCGGAGCGCAGCAGCTCGATGAGGCTCCGCAGCTCGGTCATCGCCGCAGCGACCAGCTCGCCGCCCCGCGTGATGGACGCGTCCCGCTGCTCGTCGTCATCGACGTCCCGCGCGGTCCGCAGCGCCAGATCGGCGCCGAACAGGAGCTGGGACACCGCGTCGTGGACGTCCCGGGCGATGCGGTCGCGCTCCTCCCGGGCCGCCAGCCGCTCGGCCTCCCGCCGTCGCTGTTCGAGGAGCACGGCCCGCTCGTAGGCGATCCCGAGCTGCGACGCGACCGCCTCGAGGAGGGACAGCGCCTGCTCGTCGAAGACCGCCTCTCCTGCAGACGCGAGGTTCAGGATCCCGACCGGGGCACCGCTGCCCTCGAGGGGCACGCTCGCGTGGATCCTCAGACCGCGCTTCTCACCCGTCGCTCCCTCGAGCCGCGAGCAGTAGACGATGTTCATCCCCTCGTCGAGCTCGCCGCGCCGGAACATCCCCTCGCACTCGCAGCTGCCCTCCCGCAGCGCGGCGCAGCCGGCCGCCTCGAGCGCAGGCGGTAGCCCGACCGTCGCGGCCGGGACGAAACCCCCGAAGTGCGGGTCCTCGTTGCCGGCCCGTGCGAGGAACACCCACCCGGTGTCGACGTCGACGAGGTCGACGAGACGCTCGAGCGCGAACTGGAGAGCACGATCGAAGTCGGCCTCACGGTTGAGGATCTCGCCGATCGCATGCAGGGTCGACAGCTCAGCGAGCCGCCGCTCGTCGCTGGCCGTCGTACCGCCTCCCTCCGTCACGGGCGTGACCGTACTCCGCGGTTCACCGGCCCGGGGAGCCGTTCGGGGCCGCTCCCCGCAGCCACGTCCGGACCAGGAGCAGAGCGGGGACGGCACGGCGCCACGGCGACGGGTCGCCGCTCGACACGCCGGTGACCCCGCCGCGCGCGCGACGCGACCGCCGGCGCGCCGCCGCCGCGTGCCGGTCCCGCATCCGTGCCGCTGCGAGATCAGGTCGGGCACCGAACGTCGGGTCCATCACCGCTCCTCCCTCGCCGAGCTCCGTCCACGACGACGCTACGCAGCTGCGATCGGGACCGCGTCGGTCCCGGGACCGGACCTCGACTACGACCTCGGACCGAGACGCCCTGGTAGACAGCACGACCGTGACCGACCACCTGCCGCCCCCGTCCCCACCGGCTCGCTCTCCCGAGGGCGAGCCCTCCCTCGGCGTGGCCCTGAGCCTCCTCATCGCGGTACGGCTGGTGGTCACCACCGGCCACCGCCTCGTGTACCCGTTCCTGCCGGCGATCGCGCGCGGCGTCGGGATCCCCTTCGAGCAGGCGGGGGTGCTCGTCTCCGCACGGAACCTCGCCGGGCTCGCGACACCGCTGGTCGTCTCCACCGCGGGCCGCGGCGAGCGCCGCCGGCGGCTGCTGGTCGCCGGTCTCGTCCTGTTCGCGATCGGCGCGGCGGTCACGGCAGCGACCGGCGTCGTCGGCGGCGTCCTGGTCGGGTTCGTCGCGATGGGGCTGGCCAAGCCGGCCTTCGACGTCGCCGCGCAGTCGTACCTCGCGGACCGCACCCCCTACCACCAGCGGGCCCGCGTCCTCGGTGCGCTCGAGCTCACCTGGGCGGGCTCCCTCCTCCTCGGGGCACCGGCGGTGGGCTGGCTGATCGAGCGGCTCGGGTGGGAGGCCCCGTTCTGGACGATCGCGGCCCTCGGCATCGTCGCGATCGTCGCGCTGCGCTGGACGCTCGCCCACGACGACGCCGACGCGGAGCGACCGGAGCCCGCACCGCTGCGCCTCGACCGCAGCGGCGTCGGACTCCTCGTCGCGCTGGGGGTGACCAGCCTGGCGGCGGAGATCACCTTCGTCGTCTTCGGCGCCTGGATGGAGCTGGAGTTCGGTCTGAGCCTGCTGGCGCTCGGCGCGGCGTCGACGGTGATCGCGCTCGCCGAGCTCTCGGGGTCCGCCAGCGTCCTGGCCTTCGCTGACCGCCTCGGCAAGCGCCGCACGGTGATCGTCGGGATCGGGCTGGCCACGCTCGGCTTCGCGAGCCTCCCGCTGGCGGGCAGCGTCACCGCCGGGCTGGGCGCCTTCGCGATCGGACTGCTCGGCTTCGAGCTCACCATCGTCGCCGCGATCCCGCTGGCGAGCGAGCTCCACCCCGGCGCGCGGTCGCGGTACCTCGCGTGGTTCGTCGTCGCCATCGGACTCGGGCGGACCATCGGTGCCGCCACCGGCCCGGCGTTGTTCGAGGGACTCGGCATCGGCGCCCCGGCGACGATCGCGGTGGCGATGAACCTGGTCGCTCTCGCTATCGTCCTCGGCCTGGTCGTGGAGCGTCGTGGCCGGGACTGACGCACCGCGTCCGACCGCACCGCGGATCGCTACGCGTGGCTCGACCGGGTGGCGAGAGGACGGGGCCCGGGGGTAAGCAGGTCGCTCCCCGGATCGGCGACGGGGCGACCGGCGAGCATCGCGGAGGGAGCGACAGTGGCGGACCCGGACCCGCACCACAGCTGGCGACGGTGGCGGACCGGCGCGGTGCTGTGCTTCCTCGTGGCGTTCGGTGGCCTCGCGCTGAGCACGCCGACCGCCGTGGTCGGACCCGCCGGCGGCTCCGCGCGCGACCTCGCGTTGTTCGCCTTCACCGTCGCCATGGCCTGCACCGTCACCGCCATCGCGCGCTGGAAGGGCCGCGCGTCCGGACCGGTCTGGTTCCTGTACGCCGGGCTGCTGTGGCCGGTCGCGCTGGTCCACGCCGTCGTGATGGAGCCGCGGCCGGGCGCACCCGC
>CAZADJ010000119.1:6508-8349 GCA_964483845.1 uncultured Actinomycetota bacterium
TCAGCGCTCGGCCCGCTCCTTCAGCGCCCCCCGGTCGACCTTGCCGAGGTGGGTGCGCGGGAGCTCGGCGACGACGTGGACCTGCCGTGGGTGCTTGTACGCCTCCAGGCGGTCGAGGACGTGCTGCTGCAGCGCCCCTGGCAGCTCGGTGCCGGCGAGCCCGTCGACGACGACGTACGCGATCGGCTTCACCAGCCCGTCCTCGTCGGCGATCCCGACGACCGCGGCCTCGGTCACGGCCTCGTGGGTGAGCAGCACGTCCTCCACCTCGCCGGGCAGCAGCCACTTTCCCTTCACCTTCATCGCGTCGTCACCCCGACCGACGTAGGTGACGTAGCCGTCGGCGTCCCGGCGGACGAGGTCGCCACCGACGAACCACTCCCCGCGGAACGCACGCATCGTCTCGGGCATGTCCTGCCAGTAGCAGATCGCCCGGGAGTCCCCGCTGACCCAGAGCCGGCCCACCTCGTCGGGCTCGACGTCGACGCCGTCTTCGTCGCGGACACGCACCTCGAAGCCCTCGACGGGACGTCCCAGCGTCCCCGGACGGACGTCCCCGGGCACGTTCGTCACGAAGATGTGCCACATCTCGGCGGTCCCGAGCCCGTCGAGGAGCTCCACCCCGAACGTCTCCACCCAGCGCTCGTGGAGCGTGGCCGGCAGGGCCTCCCCGGCCGAGGTCGCGAAGCGCAGGCAGGACAGGTCCTGCCGCCCCGCATCCGGATGGTCGACCATCTTCGCGATCATCGACGGGACGTTGACCAGGATCGTCGGTCGGTGCGCCGCGATGCGCTCGAACAGCACCTCCGGCGTCGGGTGCTCTTCGAACAGCACGCTCGATGCGCCGACGGAGAGCGGGAACAGCAGGTTCGAGCCGGTCGCGTAGCCGAAGTACAGCTTCGGCACCGAGATGGTGACGTCGTCCTCGCGGTAGCCGACCGCACCGTGCGCGTACAACGCGGTCGTGTTCGCGAAGGACCGGTGGGTCTGGACCACCGCCTTCGGCGCCCCGGTCGTCCCTCCAGAGAAGAGCCAGATCGCGGGGTCGTCGCGGTGGGTCGGGACGGTCTCGAGCTCGGGGGGGTGCTCGTCGGCGACGAAGGTCGGGTGACCGCCACCGGGGGGCTCCTCCCCGCGGCCGGCCTCCACGTCGACGACGAGCAGGGTGAGGGGCCGGCCGGCGGCGACCGCGGCGGCTTCGAACGCCGCGGCGACGTCACGCGCGACGACCGCCACCGGCGCGCGCGAGTAGGCGACGATGGCACGCAGCTGCTCGGGCGGGAGGCTCGGGTTGACCATCACCACGACACCGCCGATGCGCAGCGTGCCGAAGAACGCCCCGACGAAGTCCTCCCCGTCCGGGAGCGCGAGCAGCACCCGCTCCTCCTGGCGGACGCCGAGGCCCAGCAGCGCGTTACCGAACCGGTTCGTGGTCGCGAGGACCTGTGCGTACGTGCGCTCACCGTCGGCCAGTCGGAGCGCGACGCGCTCCCCCCGCCCCTCCTCCAGGCGGGCGGTCAGGAAGTGGTCGGCGATGTTGAACGTCTCCGGCGGCGTGACGCTCACCTCGGTCGTCCCTCCCGGCAGCTGGGTCATCCCGAGGGTAGTTTCGCGCCGCGGACCACGTGGGGAGCGCGAGCATGTCGCAGGAGCCGAGCGCCGGACCGGCGCCGGACGGGGGACCGGACGCCGAGGGCCCGGGCGACGCGCTCTACTACCACGACTACCTCCACCTCGACCGCCTGCTCGGGGCGCAGGAGCCGGTCAGCGGCGAGCACGGCTCGCACGCGCACGACGAGATGCTGTTCATCATCGTCCACCAGGCCTACGAGCTGTGGTTC
>CAZADJ010000120.1:0-8321 GCA_964483845.1 uncultured Actinomycetota bacterium
GGGTCGAACGGCTCGAGTGCCCGGACTACCCGACCAGGCGCTCGTCGGCCTCCCGGAGCCGCTGCACCACCGACTCGAGCACCTTGCGGGTGAAGCCGGGGACCTCGTCCATGAGCCTGACGAGGTCGGTGCGGTGCATGACGAGCAGCCGCGACGGTTCGGTCACCGTGACCGTGGCCGACTGGGGCTGCTGATCGATGATCGACATCTCGCCGACGACATCGTTCGGTCCGAGCGCCGCCAGCTCCTGCCCGTCGCGTTCGACACGGGCGCCTCCCTCGACGATGACCAGCACCTCCTGCCCCTTGGCGCCCTGACGGGTGAGAACCTCACCCGTGTCCGCGTCGACCTCATCGACGTGCCGAGCGACGTCTTCGAGCTCCTTGTCCGAGAACGCACGGAACAGGGCGATCTGTCGGATCCGTTCGATCTTGCGATCAGGCGTGCGTCGGAACACCGTGACATCCTCGTGAGTCACGGCTCAGGGTAGAACCGCGGGGATCGGGGTGTCCAGACCAGCAGCGTGGTCGCGACGCCGAGAACCGCTGGGGCTCCCGTGAGCGGCGCCGTCGGCGTACGCTGGGTGACCACGGTTGAGCCCCCGAGGCTCCGGTAGAAGGTGCGGGACGTGCAGGCGAGCACCCCAGCGATCGCGGCGTACGCGCCGAGGATCCTCCGCGACTGGCTGCAGCGCACACCGGACGACACCTTCCGCGAGGTTGATGGTTCCCTCGCGTTCGTCGACATCTCGGGGTTCACGCGGCTGTCCGAGAGCCTGTCGCGGCGTGGTCCGGTCGGCGCCGAGGAACTGACGGACACCATCAACGGGTGCTTCACGCGCCTGCTGGAGGTCGCGTACGACAACGGTGGCAGCCTCCTGAAGTTCGGGGGGGACGCGCTCCTCCTCCTGTTCACGGGTGAGGCACACCCGGCGGCGGCGAGCCGGGCGGCGGTCGGGATGAGCCGCAGCCTGGACGAGATCGGCGATCTCGACACGCCCGACGGACCGGTCGCCCTGCGCATGTCGACCGGCGTACACAGCGGGATCTTCCACTTCTTCCTCGTCGGCGGATCGCATCGGGAGCTGATCGTCGCCGGTCCGGCGGCGAGCGCGACCGTCCGGACGGAGGCTGCCGCGGAGGTCGGTGAGGTGCTGGTCAGTGGTGCGCTCGCCGATCAGCTCCCAGACGACGTGCTGGGGGAGGTGCGGGATGGGGCCCGCCTGCTCGTGGAAGTGCCCCCCGGGGCACCCCGGGCGATCCCGTTCCAGCCCGCCGAGCGCCCGGAGGTGCTCGAGGCTGGCATCCCGCTCGCCCTCCGAGAGCAGGCGCGTGCCGGTGGGGCGCAGCCCGAACATCGCCGTGTCACGGTCGCGTTCCTGCGCTTCCAAGGTCTCGATGAGCTCATCAGGGTCGACGGTGCCGAGCGGGCCGCGGTGGAGCTCGACGCGTTCGTCCGCGATGTCCAGGCGGCGATCGATCACCGCGACGTGACGTTCCTCGGGACGGACATCGACCGCGACGGTGGCAAGGTGATCCTCGCCGCCGGCGCGCCGGCCAGTAGCGGCAACGACGAGGAGCGCATGCTGTTGTCGCTCCGGGAGATCGTCACCGTCGATCGTGCCATCGCGGTGCACGTCGGGGTGAACACCGACCACGTCTTCGCCGGCGACATCGGACCGCACTACCGGCGGTCCTACACCGTCATGGGTGACGGCGTGAACCTGGCGGCGAGGCTGATGGGGAAGTCGGCGGCCGGTCAGATCCTCGCCACCGAGACCGTCCTGGGCAACTCGCGTACCACCTTCGACACCGTCGCGCTCGCGCCGTTCCGTGTCAAGGGCAAGGCGGAGCCCGTCCGTGCGCTCAGCGTCGGCGACGCGACCGGGTCACGCGTGGGGGGGAGGTTGACCGACCCCCCCCTGATCGGGCGGGAACGCGAGCTGGGCCTCCTGACGGACATGGTTCGTGATGCCCGAACCGGCGTCGGGCAACTCGTCGAGATCGTCGGTGAGCCGGGGATCGGCAAGACGAGGCTCATGGAGGCGTTCCGCGTGGCCGGCGAGGGCGTGGGCTTCCACTGCGTTTCCTGCGAGCTGTACGAGCGATCGATCCCCTACGCACCGTTCCGTCGTCTGCTCCGATCCGCCGTGGGGATCCCGGAGGGCGTCGACAACGAGGGCGCCGCCGCCCGGCTCGAGGCCGTCGTCCAGGGGGAGGCGCCGGACCTCGTTGCGTGGCTCCCGCTGCTGGGCATCCCCCTCGACGTGGAGTTCCCGCCGACCGGGGAGACCGCCAGCCTCGATGCGCAGTTCCGGCGGACCCGTCTGCACGAGTCGATGTTCGATCTGCTCGGCGCGCTCTGGCCGGACCCGACGGTGCTGGTCGTCGAGGATGCGCAGTGGATGGACGAGGCCTCCGCCGACCTGCTCGGCTACCTCGTGAGTCGGGTCCACGAGGCGCCGTGGGTGGTCGCCGTCACCCGGCGGGAGGCGGACGAGGGCCCCGCGGACGGCGAACCGCCGGTCCTGCGACTCGAGCTCGGCCCACTCGACGCGGAGGCCACCGCCGAGCTCGCTCACGTCGCCACCCAGGACGACCCGCTGCCGCCCCACGTGCTCGACGTGCTCGTCGAGCGTTCGGGTGGGAACCCCCTGTTCCTGCAGGAGCTGATCGCCGCGATGCTGGAGGGGGGTCTCGGCGGCCTCCCGGACTCGGTCGAGGCGGTCGTGACGGCGCGCGTCGACCAGTTGCCCCCGGAGAGCCGGATGGTGCTGCGCCACCTGTCGGTGCTCGGACAGACCGCCAGCCTGGACGTCGCGGCCGCGGTCCTGCCGGAGGGGACCGATGTCGCGGACGACCTCGTCTGGCAGCAGCTCGCGAGCTTCCTGTCGCGCGAGCGAGGGGCCATCCGCTTCCGCAGCACGCTGATCCGGGACGCGGCGTACCAGGGGCTGCCGTTCCGCGACCGCCGTCGGCTCCACGCCGCCGCCGGTGACACGCTCGCCGGATCCGTCGGCGGTGACGAGGACGATCACGCCGAGCTGCTCTCCTACCACTACCTCCTCGCTGGACGGTTCGAGGAGGCGTGGCGCCATTCCCTCACCGCCGCAGAACGTGCCGCGCGGATCTACGCCAACGTCGAGGCTTCCCGCTTCTACCGACGGGCGCTCGAATCAGCCGACGCGCTGGACGACGTCGACGCGTCGGAGCTCTCGGACACCTGGGAACAGCTGGGGGTCACCCTCGAGCGCCTGGGAGAGTTCGCCCGGGCCGAGGAGGCCTACCGAGAGTCGCTCGACCTGCTGGACCCCGATCCGGTCGATGAGGCCCGGCTGCTGCTCAAGCAGGCGCAGGCCCGCGTCTGGCTCGACGACTACGAACGCGCCCTCGATCTGATCGGTCGCGGACTCGCCCTCGTGGAGGACCTCGAGCAGCAGGACGCCTCGCGGCAGCGGGCTCAGCTCAGGGCCTGGTACGCGACGTTCTCCCAGGCACAGGGCCGGCACGAGATCGCGGTGGAGTGGGCGAACCGGGCGATCGAGGACGCGCGGCGTGCCCGCGACCGCGATGCGCTCGCACACAGCTTCAAGACGCTGGATCTGGTCTACATGGAGCTCCGGCAGCCCGAGAACGCGGTGTACTCGGAGGAGGCGCTGGCGCTGTACCAGGAGCTCGATGACGTGCCGAACCAGGCCGTCGTCCTCAACAACATGGGGGCGGTCGCCTACCTGCAGAGCCGGTGGGACGAAGCCCGAGAGCTCTACGAGCGGGCGGTCGCGCTCTACGAGCGGGTCGGGAACCGCGTCGGGGCGTGCTTCAGCCGCTACAACATCGCCGAGATCCTCACCGACCAGGGCCATCTCGAGGAGGCTGAGCGGCTCTTCATGGAGGTGGAGCGGGTGTGGCGTGCGTCCAGCTTCCTCAACGGCATCGCTTACGTGCAGCTCGGTCGCGGGCGCATCGCGGCAGCGGTGGAGCACTTCGACGAGGCACTCGAGCTGTTCACGCGGGCCCGTTCCGGGTGGGAGGAGATCGGGGCCGACGCGCGGGTCGTGGAGGCCGATGCGAGGATCGCGGAGTGTCACCTGCTCCGCGGCGAGCCCGACGCCGCGATCGCGGTCACCGACGAGGCGCTCGGTGGCTCCGCGGTGGGGGACGGCGCCGCCCCCCAGGCGGCCCTGATCCACCGGGTCCGCGGGTACGCGTTCATCCAGCGGGGTGAGCTGGATCGGGCTCGCGAGGAGCTCGAACGCAGCCGCCGCGAGGCCGGGGCGCACGAGTCCGCCTACGAGGCCGCGCTCACCGACCGCGCGCTCGCGGAGCTCGTCCGGCGGGAGGGCGGCGCGCCGGACGAGCTGGAGGAGACGAGCGCGGCCGTCCTCGCCCGCCTCGGGGTGGTCGCCACCCCGTCGGTCCCGTTACCCGAACCGAAGGCCCGGGCACACCGGTCCTCCTGATCTACTTCCATGCACCGATCGGGTCGTCCGCCGGCAGCAGGTACCTGACCGTCCGCGTGCCGTCGGGTTCGTTCACCCACGCGAGGCCGCACGGGAACTGGATGGCGTCGAGCTCCCCGTACCCACCCTCGGGCTCCGCCGGGCAGCCCTGCGCGAGCGCGGGACCGTAGGATCCTTCGAAGTCGTCACCGACCGGGTTCTCCTCGACCTCGTTGCCGTCCGCGTCGATGAACGGCGCCTCCCCGAGCCAGCAGAGCTGGTAGTCGCTCGCGGAGCGGGGCGTGAACGTCCCGTCGTCGGCCTTCACGGTCATCGTCATCTCCACCGGGGACGCCAGGCCCGAGACGTCGAAGAAGAAGGACTCCACGTCGCTGTCGAGCCCGTGCTCGGTGCCGCAGTCGATCTCCTCATGGTCGCGGAGCTCGACGATGAGGGTCCCGGACGTCTCGCCCTGCTTCAGGGTCCCTCCGAACTCCAGCTGCATGTTGGCGCCCTCGAGGGTCACCGAGCACTCCTCGTCGTCGCAGGTGGCCACGTCACAGTCGACGGAGAGGGTGCTGCCGTCCTCGTCGAGCGGGATGTCGTTGCCGGTCCCCTTGAAGTCGTTCGACTGCTTCGCGACGATCGTCCACTCGTCCGACGAGCACGCGTCCACCGTGAACGTGACGGTCGCCGACTCCGTCGGGGGGAGCTCGAGGTCACGCAGCTTCAGGACCCCGTCCTCGATGAACGCGCGGCCGACGTCGGGACCTTCGACGGCCCCACCGAAGGAGACACCCTCGGGGGGGAAGACCTCCGCGGATCCGAGGTTCTGGTCCTGCGACTGGTTGGTCACCACGAGTTCGATCTCGATGTCCCCGTTGGCGGCACCGAGACCGGCGAGGCTGAACTCGGCCGTGAACGCCTTCGGGCCGTCGTCCGGTCCGGGCCCACTCCCGTGATCGGGGCGATGGTGGGCGAACGCGGGGATGCTGAGCGTGCCGGCGATGAGGACCATGGCCAGGACGATGGACCACCACCGTCCGCGGATGGGAACTCGGCGTCGTGGTCGGGGTGAAGGTGCGTGCGGGTTCGTGGTGTCGCTCATGGTGGCCTCCGTTGCGCAGGACCCTGCCGCCGTCCCGGGGATCCACCGCGATGTGGGTGAGGGTCGTGGCACTCGTCGTGGACCAGATGAGTATCGACCGCCGAACGTCCCTTGGCAAGGGTCAATCTGGACTAGGGACGGTTCGCGGACGGACGATGACGAGCCGCCTGGAGGGACCGGTCACGCGGGTGCGCGCCCCTCGGTCCACGCGCCCAGCTGAGCGAGCGCTTGCTCGCGCCCCATGGCAGCCACCGGTTCGACCGCGTCGAAGTCCAGCAGGCCGACGCCACGGAGGTCGAACTCGAGGTGCAGGTCGGCGAGCCCCTGGCGCACGCCGCGGTCGCGGGCTTCGGCCGCGGCGACGAGCAGCGAGCGCATCAACGTCGCCATCAGGCTCGGGACGCGTGGTGCCTTCATCCCCGGCGTCATCCGTCTCGCGAGCACCGCGCTGCCGCGCAGCGACAGCCCGTAGTCGGTCTTCGCGCGCGGACCGCGCGGCGGGGCGACGTCGGAGGCGATCACGGTGCCGGTCGGGTTCAACCGGCGCATGATGTCGACCGGCAGGTTGTTCAACACGCCTCCGTCGACCAGCAGGTCGTCCCCGTGGGGCACCGGCGGCATGACGCCGGGTATCGACAGGCTCGCACGGACCGCGGTCGCCAGGTCCCCGCGGCGGTGGACCACGAGGCGGGATCGGGTCAGGTTCGTGGAGACGCAGAAGTACGGCAGCCACAGATCCTCCACATCGCGCCCGTCGAAGGCCGCGTGGATGGACCGGGTGACCCCTCGCGCGGAGATCAGCGACGTCACCGGGACCGTGTAGTCGAGCACCTTGCGGTACAGCTCCGCGGTGTGCGGGACGAGGTCACCGCTGGGCGGCAGCATCGCGGTCAGCGCGGCGAGCGAGGCGCCCATGCTCGCCCCCGCGACGCCGTCGATCGGGATGCCGAGCTCCTCCATCGCGAGCACCACACCGAGGTGAGCGAAGCCTTTGGCGCCGCCGCCGCTGAGCACGAGCGTCACCGCGCGTCCGGCGACGTGCCGGGACAGCCGGTCGAGGTCCCCGGGGGCGCCCGCCCGGACGTGGAAGTGGTCGTCGACGTCACGTGGCTCGAGCCAGGCGGACGTGTCGACGGGCCGCTCCGCGTCGCTCGGGTGGAGCAGCACCAGGCTGATCCGCTGGTGAGGGAGGTCCCGGGCCGCGAGGAGCTCGCGCTCGAGGTCGGTGAGATCCCGTGCTCCCGCGGCGTCCGCGACGAGGATCACGTGGTCGGCACGGTGCAGGGACCGCCTCGTCCACGACGACGGTCGGGTATCGGTCTCGAGGAGCACGAACCGGTGGCGCTCCTCCACCTCGTCGAGCCAGTGGGCGACACGGAGATCCTCGGGCGTCATGCGCTGCGCCTCGGCGATGTCCGCCGCCCCGAGGGCGCGGCCGAGGTCACGACCGGTGACGGTGACCGCGTCCCCGTACGTGGCGAGTCGGTCAGCCAGGGCGGCACCGAGGCCGGAGGCCGAGTCGTCATCGACGAGGGGGACGAGCGCGACGGTCAGACCGTCGGAGGCCGCCCGTCGGTAGACGTCGAGGGTGTCGCGACTGCGACGCACGATCACCCGGCTCAGGGCGAGCATCGCGCTCGGCTGCTCGGTGACGAGCTGCTCGAAGCTGTCCCGGTCGATGCGCGCCAGCTGTGTGTCGCGGGCGGCGACGAGCGTCGCGTTGCGGGTCCACCGATCCAGGAGGGCGATCTCGCCGACGATCTCGCCCGCTCCGACCTCGGCCACGACCTCGATGCCGCCGTCCTGGTCCTCCATGAGGACGCGGAGCCGTCCAGAGACGACGATGTACGCGGCGTCCGCCTCGTCACCCTCGTGGAACAGCACCTCGGCGGACTCGAGCGTGAGCCAGGTGACCCGGCCGACGAGATCGGCGGTCGCCTCCGCACTCAGATCCGCGAACAGCACCCGGAGGTGACGGGCGAGCTGCACCTCGTGGAGCCTCACGGAGGCCTCGACGGCGAGCTGTGCGCCGAGCTGCGGGGCGCGGCGCAACAGCTCGAGGAAGGTGTCGGCACGGAAGGCGATCGCTTCGGTCGGAGCGACGGCACGCAGGCTGGCGGATCGCGCCCCGGCGGTGAGCACCGCGATCTCTCCGACGACGCTGCCCCGTCCGAGGGTCGCGAGCTGGGCGCCGTCGCCGGGGTCGTCCGGACCGTCGGCGATGACCGCGAGCTCCCCCTCGAGGATGACGTACACCTCGTCAGCATCGTCGCCGGATCTGACCAGGATCTCGCCGGAGTCGAGTGCGAGGGCGCGCATCCCGTCCTCCAGGCTCCCCAGGACCGCTTCCTCGAGCTCCGAGAACGGTCCGACGGTCCGTAGGCGAGCGAGGAGTGGTCCGAGCATGAGAGGATCCTGACGACCTGCCGCGGAGCGCGACTCTACGGCCTGTGGCTCGACCTGTCACCGAAGGACAGGGCATCGGCTGGAACGAGGCACCCTGCCGAACCTACGGGAACGACCTCGCCGCGAGCGGTTCCGGAGCCGGGCTCACGGCTCCTCGACGACGAGGGCGGTCACCATGCCGAACATCCCGTGCGGGCCCTCGGCGTGGCTCAGCACGTGGCAGTGCCACGCCCAGGCACCGGGCTCGGTGGCCTCGACGATCACGTCGACGCGGTCGCCCGGGGAGACGAGGATGTTGTCCGCCGTGTACGGGGCGTCGAGCGGGTAGCCATCCTTCGCGACGACTCGCTGCGGGACACCGTGCAGGTG